>JASJDF010000050.1 GCA_030065715.1 Xenococcaceae cyanobacterium MO_188.B19
ACGGGAGATTCTAACACCTCACGATGCTAGTTTTCTGCTTCGTTCCCCACCAACTAGAGCATCGTGATCAATGTTCCCCGTTGCTCTGAGTCCACAGACATTTTCTAATACGCTATGCCCTAGCGCACTTAATCCTCGGTTTCTGACTTCTTGACCAGCTGCTACATCGCGTGTAGTTGTATATTGGCATTCATGGCATTGATGGATTCTTGCTTCTAGTTCTTTTTTGCCCGTATGTGCGCCACAATTGGGGCAAGTTTGACTAGTTCCATTTTTATCTACCTTGGCAAAGTAAGTATCTGTTTTCCAGCACACCCACTCCAAGATGTTGACGAACTGCCCAAATCCTGCGTCTGCTGAGGATTTAGAGAGCATACCTCTTTGCCAACTAACAAAGTTGATATCCTCAACAAATATCATGCCAGCATCTTTAACCAAACGATGGCTTAATTTAAAGTGCCAGTCTTTTCTAGTGTCTGATATATGCTGATGTAGCCTAGCTATTTTCTGGTTTAACTTATGTCGATTCTTCGACCCGACGCGCTTGTTTTTCAATCTACGGGACAGCAATTTCAGCTTGTATTGTAGAGTCTTGAGAAAACGAGGTCTTTTTATCTCTTCACCATCACTGGTAGCTACAAATTTGTCAAAGCCCAAGTCTAAACCCTTTGGATGACCATGAGGCAAAGGATTAGGAACATTAACATCTAAGCTCAGTGACAGCATCACGAAGTAACCAGATGCTTTTCTTACTATCCTGGCTTGCTTTGGAACAAAACCATCAGGTATGGAACGAGACATTCTCCATTTAACCTCTTTCAAGCCAGGTAATTTGATTGATTTATCTGAGATGGGATTTTTATTTAACTGAGGAAAAACAAATGACCTCATGCGATATCTATTTTTAAACCTGGGAAACCCAAAACCGCGATTCTTCATATCATCCCAAGCTCTGTCTAATGTTCTCAATGTTTGCTGTAAAACTTGAGCATTAGCAGACTTGAGAAATTCGTTATCTTTCTTGGCATTTGTTAATAACTTGGCTTGTCTATGGTAGTTAGGGAATGGCTCGTCAACTGACATGATGTATTCACGTTCAATTGAACAAGTATTAACAGGTGACTTACGAGACTTACACCAGTCTTTTCGCTCTTGCAGAGCGAAATTCCAAACACTTCTACATACATCAAGCGTATTCTCAATGTACTCAATCTGTTCAGGAGTTGGCTCTAGTTTGTACTCGTAAGTCAGTATAAGCATATTCATATTTTAGCCTACACAAGTAAAAAATGTGTGTAGAGAATGTCAACTAGGCTAAAACATTAATGATTATAGACAAAGATTGCAGCTTGTGTGCGATCGCGTAAATTTAATTGTCTTAAGATACTATTAACGTGATTTTTAACGGTACGCTCAGTAATGTAGAGTTTTTCGGCAATTTCCCGATTATTATAGCCTTTGGCAATCAATTGTAAGACCTCTTGCTCTCTAGTAGTTAATGCTGCTATCTCTGGAGAAGTATTAACCCTGGTATTGCCAGTACTGTTAGCTTTTTCCCATAGTCCAGGACCTAGTTGAGTATAACCTTTATGGATAGAGCGAATAGCCTGTGCCAGTTCTTCGGAAGGTGTATCTTTGAGTAAATAGCCTTTTGCACCGTGAGCCATAGCTTGAGTCACATATTCGTCATCATCGAAAGTAGTCAGAACTAGTACTTTGATTTGGGGAGCTTGTTGGCTTAAAGCTTTAATAGCTGCAACTCCGTCCATAATGGGCATTCTAATATCCATTAATACCACATCAGGCTTTAATTCTAGCGATCGCATTACTGCAACTTTCCCGTTTTCTGCTTCCCCTATCACCTGGATATCGGGTTTAGTTTCCAATAAACTTGCTAAACCCTCTCTGACAATACTTTGATCGTCAACAAGTAATACTTTAATCATTGGTTATTGATCACAAACAACAAAGGACGAACGACAAAAGACGAAAGTTATTGATCATAATTTCTAAGATAAATAGAATTTATCCCAAAAGCTTAATCTCTACCTGAATTTTACATCCTGCTCCTGGCTGACTAATCAAACTAAATTTACCGTCTAAGGCTTCTATTCTTTCTGCCATTCCTTGTAAACCAAAACCTGTAGTATTAACTTCAGGATTAAAGCCAATACCATCATCTTCTACAGTTAAAAAAAGCTTTCGATCTTTTTCTTCTAAAGAAACATTAACTTCATTAGCTTGACTGTGTTTAGCTACATTTGTTAATGCCTCTTGCACTAACCGATAAATAGTAGTATTTATTTCATTAGAAATAATCGATACCAGATCGATATGTAAATTTACTGCAATTTCGGTAGTTGATTGAAACTCTTCAATTAACTCTTTTAAACTTATTTTTAGTGATCGCTTTTGTAAGTTTTTTTTGCGTAAAGTAGCGACAGAGTGACGAACATTTTGCAAAGCTTCTTTGCCTAATTCTCTAGCTTTTGTGAGATGTTTTTCAGCTTTGACAGGATTTGTGGCAAAAAAATAAGCTACATTTTCTAATTGAATACTTTGAGCAGTTAGATAATGACCAACGGAATCATGAATTTCGCGAGCAATACGATTTCTTTCTTCTAAAGTAGCTTGATTTTCAATTTTTAAAGCATATTGACGCAATCTATTATTAGCTAACATTAATTTTTGCTTACTTTCGTATTCTGCTAATACTGCTCCTACTAATAACATTACAAAAACTAATACTAAACCAAAAAGTAAAGCGGAATTTAATAATAATCCCCATAAAATATTTTGAACTTCTGATTGGGGAAAATGTCGTAAAAATCTCATGGGAAAAGGTCTTCCTAAAGGAACGCCTAAAGGACTAATCTGTGACCAAGACATAATTTTTATGGCAATAAAAGAGCCATAAGCTAAAACAGCAGTAATAATTCTGGCTGCACCAGGAAATAGCACGCAAGCTCTAATTACTACTATCAAAAGTAATGGCGGAAAAATGCGATCGCTTCTTCCTAATAACAAGACAATCAACCAACTTAAGCCAAAACAAATAGCAATATAAAATTTAGAAAATAAAGGGACACCGAAAGGCATTTTGCGTCCCATAATACCAAAAGTAGCAAGAATAATTAATGCACCAATATTAAATAAAAACCTTGATTCTAGATGATGAACTCTACCTGCAAAATGACGATGAGGTAGTAAAAAAGTAAATATTGTTAGTAAAGCAATTCCTAACAAAATCCATTCTAAATAAAGTAATAATTTAAAAGGATGTTTTTTCCAGTTTAGCTCATACATTACTGTATAAATTAGTATTTAAAATTTCAGAAAATTCAATCTTATCTTAATAAATAACCTAGCAGTAAAAAACTAATTTTTAACAACTTCGATCTATATCTAGTCCTAAAGTACCAAAAGGTAATAGTAAATTTAGGAATAGAGATCGAGGTAATTGCAATAGTTAATTGTCTACTATTTAACTATCAACAATTTACTACCTAAGAAATTTTGGGAGAAAACAATCATGAAACGTCGCACTATCTCAACCCTAGCAGCTTTATTTTTAGCTATTCCTTTAGGTGCTTCGGCTATTACATCTGAAGCTCAAACAAACCCTTCTTTCTCAGAAGATAACACCAGTATCATTAGCCAAAGAGGTAGAAAAGGTAGAGGACAAAGATGGGAAAGAATGATGGAAGAACTCGATCTTACTTCCGCACAAAGAGAAGAAATAAAGGATATTAGAGAAAAATATAGCAGCCAAGATCCAGATTTTAAGGAAGAAATCAAAGCCAGTAGGCAAAAAATGCAATCTTTATTGGCTAGTGATGCTTCTAAGAGCGAATTACGACGACAACATCAAGAAATGCAAAATTTGCGTCAAAAAATGGGCGATCGCAAATTTGAAGCTATGTTAGAAATGCGAGAAGTTTTAACATCAGAACAAAGAGCAAAAATGGCTCAATTAATTAAAGAGCGTTCTGATTCTCGCGGTTTTCACCGTTTTCATTAATCTTTATCGCGATTCTCTTGAATATCAAATAGTCATCCCTTAGATATGATATCAGTTATTGATATCATATTTTTGTATTCAAATGAAATTCAATCTCAGCAGCGTATAAGCTTTGTAATCTTTGTAATCCAGCATTGACTTGCAATAAAAGGTCTCCTTTGCCTAAAAGATAAGCTGCTTCCGTTGATGAACCACCCAAAATTATTTTAGAATCAGCTTCGCTTGCAGTAGTAAGAGCAATTCTTCCTGGTAAGTTAGAGCGGATAATTGGCGTAACTACTTTGGCTTCTGGACGTTGAGTAGAGACGATGAGGTGAATTCCTGCTGCTCTCGCCATTCCTCCCAAACGCTTGATGCTTGCTTCTAAGGCAATGCGAGTTTCTTTTTCCACCATAAAGTCGGCATATTCATCAAAAATACCAACAATACGAGGTATTTTCTTTTGTTTTGCTTGTTTTTGATTGTAAGCATCGAGATGAGGACATTTTGCTGTTTCAAATAGTTGGTAACGCTTGTCCATTTCTGTAACTAATTTTTCCATTAAAGAAATTGCAGCATCACTATCTTTAACCACTGGGGAAAGCAACCAAGGCATTTGGGTAAAATCAGGGAAAGTTACTCGTTTGGGATCGACCAGAGCAATTTTGACTTGTTCGGGAGAATAACGATAAATTAGGCTCAGAAGAAGCGATCTCAAAAATTCACTCTTACCACTTCCCGTTGTACCCCCAACCAGAAAATGACAGGTATTAGGATCGGCTAAATCAGCTTCTACTAAATTTCCTTCTAAATCCACTCCGATAGCAATAGTTACTGCTGCGCGATGGAGTTTTGGTTGGGATTGAATATAATCTTTGAAATGGGCAATTTGACGATCTTCACGGGGTAGATCGACACTAACATAACCAGCTTGAGTAGCAATTAATGGGGGACGATTAATACTTAACTGAACCTGTAAATCATCAGCTAATTTAATAATGGATGCTACTTTTACGCCTTTGGCTGGTTTGAGTTTAATCCGAGTAAAAGTAGTACCTGCGATCGCGCCTAGATATTCCACATTGACTTTAAATGATTTGAGAATTTCTACTAATTCTCTGCCAATTAGTTCTGGATTGATTGAATTTTTGGGTTTATCTGGGTTTTTGTTGTTATTATCTCTATTTACTTCAGTATTTTGTAAAATAGGAAAAAAACTCTGACATTTTTCTTGTTGAGGACAAATATTACATAAATCCAAATTACTAGTTTTTGGTGGTGTATCTGGTTGTGGTGCTTTCCATTGCAGCCATTGTTGCATCTGTTGTAATTTCAAGGGAATTATTTGATGCAGATTGGTTTCTAGTTCTGACCAAGCATAATGATATTCTTTAAATTCTGGTAAAACACAATAAACAGCAGAGTCAACAGGCACTTTTTTGGTTTGCTGAATCATATAACTATAAAGAGCAACCTGTGCTAATTGTGCGGAAGGATCGACAGGAGCATAAGTTTTTAACTCCACCACACAAGGACGATTCTTGCTATAGTCATAAACCAAACAGTCCAGTCTTCCAACTATCGGCTGTTTGATATTATTGGGTAAACTAAAATCATGTTCCAGTTGAGATTCTGTAGAGACAAAAGTTTTCGTTAAAAGTTCATTAGCATTACAATAAGCGCGATTGATAATTAATAATTCAGTCCATTTTTGAATTAAATTTCTTAGTCCTTGCCAAACTTGACTTAGTGCAGGGGCTAAATCGGGTTTTGTTTGAATTGTCGGTTGTAGATAGTTGGGAAAAAATACCAGTCTATAAAAAATATTTTGCATCTGGTAAGCAATTTCTTTTGCTTTTAATTCTTCTACTGGTGGCACAAATAAATCCTTAAACTGAGGCTCTTTTTTAACTGTAGTAACGAACTCATTAGCCAGTTTATGAAAAGTATTTCCGATACCTAAACTACCAGATGTGGGAATAAATAAGGTCTTACCACCAAAATATTTACTTAAATAAAATAATCGCGGACATTCAAAAGCAACCTTTACATTAGTGACACTAAAAGAATTTGGTTTTGGTAAAGACATATCTGGCTTAAATTCTAATAAATAATGATGAACCCTAGCTAAATAAACAGTGTCCATCTTGGCATATTTAATTTGCTGTATGCTAAGAGGTCTTTTTCCCCAATCACTTCCCTGTTCTTTTTCTATCTCTGCTTGAGGAAAGTTACACAGTTCCACAGCAAGAGTTTTTAGTTTGAGGTTACTTGTTCCTAAAACTTGTTTGGTGATTTTTTTGGCAATTTTATAAGTACAGGTAACATTTTTAGCTCGTTCTTTACCCAGATATTTTAAATCGAAACTAGCATTATGAAAAACTTTTTGAATGTTAGGATTTACCATAATGCGAATGATAAATTCTGACACTATTTCAGGCTTATCTAAAACATCAAGAATATAGCTTGATTCTCCTGTTATATCTTGAGGATCGGCTAAAACTTGAATAAGAGATAATCGGGGATATTTAGTATTCCAGTCGGCTATTTCCGTATCCAGCCATAAAGTTTTACAAGCTTCGATGTAGCTAATTAAATCAAGAATTTCCTTTGCTGTTTTTAGGTAGTGAGAATTTACCATATTTATTATCCTACTTCGATTATTGCTTAAGTAATTAAGGCAATTATTCGCTCTTCTGGTTTCGCTTTAGGATTAATCAAGCATATTTTTTGTTCTTGTACTAATTCTTGAATTAGATTTTCTATTTGTACTTCTTCTACCTCAGCAAACTGACTCTTTGCTTGTTTAATTAATATTTGTTGTCCTAGTATATGATGATGTTTTACTAGATTGAGTAGAAATTCTTTGACAGGTGGAAATGGGGGTGGGGGAATTATTATGGGGGGAACAATTTTCAAATCTTGTAATAAAAGACATTCATGTAAAACCTCTGTTTCAAGAACTAATTTTTCTAGCTCAGTTAAGCTTAAAGGCTCAAAATTTAGAACTAAATCACCCGAACCAGCATCATTTTTAAGTTTTTGATAAGTCTTTAAATAATAAACAGATTCTAAACTAGATTTGATGTGATGATTTGAAAAATTATTAAATATTTTATTGTATAATTTATATCCTTGATTATTAGTTTTACCTAAAGATTCGGATCGAATCATAATCAAAGTACTATTTTTATTTGAGTTAAGTGCTTTGTAGCAAGCTTTCATAGCAAAAGAAAAACTTTTCAAGTTAGAATCTTCATTCCATAATATGCCAACCTGTTTAGATTCATTTAATGACTTATAGCTAAAAGAATAACTAGAATATTTACCAGTTAAAAAATGTTGCTTTATTTGTTTAATACCTAAAACATTCATGGCTGAAATTAACATTTCAATTAATTCTGGAGAAGACAATTGCCGAATACGAGTAATTTGATTTTTAGTTTTATTAAATTCATTTTGCCAAAGAAGTTTAAAAGCTGTTGGAGGTGGCGGGGGTTTAATAGGATCTGTAGATTTATATTTTTCATAAAGTATTCCGCCAAAACTAAGAGAACTTCTTAGATTAGCTTTTCCACCAGGATATTTATCTTCTAATTTTTGCTCATTTAAAGGTGCAATTGGTGAAATTGGTTTAGGATTTACTTGAGAGTGGATAGGATATAATCTATTTGCCCATAGAGCTTTTACCTGTTCTAAATTAATTTGTTGTAAGACAATTTTTTGATTATTAATTCGAGCTAAATCAGAAAGAGGAATTGTATTCTGACACTTCATCCAGATATGATGAACAATACTAATAATGATTATAAAGTTCTTGAGATTATTGTTATGAAAAGCAGTATTAACATTAAAAATAGGACTAATATCTAAAGAATTATCAGACAATCTAGCACTAAGTTCTACTTGATCGAAACATAAAATAATTGGTTTATTATCAGTAGAAATACGTCCAAAATTAGCAATAATACCTTTTGCAGCTTCCTCAGTATCAATAACACTATTAACTCCCAAAAGCTTTAGTTCTTCTTCACTAAGGCTATTACCTCGCAACCAGTCACAAGCAGAAAAATATAAATCTCGATTAGCCAAAGAGTATAAAACAGCGAAGAAATCTCTGGGTTGATAAATACCTGTCGGGTAAATACTCCTAAGTTCATGGATAAAGTGGTTTTTTGCGCCGAGTATCTTCTTCTTTAAACCACCATCTTTATATGCAGATAAGCCTTTTAGCCACAGAAGTAACTGAGACTCTTTTTCCCCTTCAGGAATGTGCATTAAGCCATCAACGGTATGACGAAGAGTATGTCGCCAAATATAACCTTCCACCAGACAAGGTTCGATATAAACGAAAAAAGCGCGATCATTAAGTGTTTTCTTGAGACGGCTTAATAAATAGCTTTTGCCACATCCAGAATCTCCACTCATTAATATACTGCGAGTACGGCTATCTTTAATAACGCACTCCAAAGTATTTTGAACTTGATTAATTGCAGATTGATGAATTGACTCGACAGTTGCGACAGTAGATTGATTATTCTCTGTCCAAAAGTTACCCGTCGTAAATGTTACCGAATCAAAGGGATTAACCTCCCGTTGAATAATTTGTTTTAAAGTAGCCACATTAATATCTCTATTGAAAATTGCTTGAATAAAATCGCCTTAATTAACCATCAAGAAAAATAACGCACCGCCCACATCTTGGGGAATACCAGCATTCATTTGTTCGTTGGTATAGTTAACTGCTTCAACAATAGAACTTAATTCCAATTTGTCTTGTCGTTGGAGACGATACAAAGCGTCGTCTAATTCTTTTCTAGACAGAGGTGGTTGTAATTGATTACGCAGATGAAAAATTGGTAGGTAATTATTTGTACCTAATTGGGAATCTAGCTGAATAATTGTTTGTAAAATCTCTTCATCAGTAGGCTTTTTACCATTACTGTTAGCCTCTAAAATTACTCTAGCTTGAGATTGGGATGAATCCGAACGGAGATTTTTGCGTAAAAAACGCACATAATTATGGAGTAAATCCAAACTTAACACTGAATTAGTCCCTTTAGGGTTGTATTCCTCTAATAAAGTTTTCTTTCCTCTTTCTGTCAGTCTTACTTGTTCGATTTTAGTAGCAGCAGAAGCGATCAAACCTCGTTCGACTAAACTAGCTATTAACTTTTCTCTTTCTTTAGCAGGAGTAACTTTAGTTTTACCAGGGGTAATTACTTTGTTAGCACAAGCTTTGAGAATTTTTAATTCATTGGCGGTTACTGGTAAATTATCAGCATCTAATTTGAGTAAAGCTTTTCCCGCAGATTGAATCTTAATTTTAGTAATTGTCTCACTACAAACAACTAATTCGCGATCGCATAAAGTACGACAAATACTTTCCGTTTCAGAAATGCTGGTTTTACTATTGGGCTTAAGCTGATTAATTTTTCCTTGATAATTATCTCTACCAACAAGCTTGAGGAGAAACTTTAACTCTTTTACTTCCATGCTTGATAATTTTCGCTATTTTTTCTAGCTTATTCTGATCCCTTTTTCAGTCGCACTGATAGAAATACGGATTTTCTTTTTTGGTTAAAACTGATAAATTAATGCGATCGCCGATTTGAAACTATGCTGGAAATTCGCGAAGTTTTAACTCCTGAACAAAGAGCGCAAATGGCTCAATTCAGGCAAAATCGCCCTGGAAATCGTGGTTTTAGTCGTTTTAATTAAAGTCTCTAGTCAGTTTTCAATCTACCCAGTGCAACACATCCCCAATAATGCTCCAACGGGGAGACTTTTGTTCGCCTCCTTGACCTAAAATCCAGTAATCGTAAGCATCTTGGATAGTGCCATCGTGCTTTTTGACTTCGATCCAATAATTCACTATTTCGCCAAAAATTCCATCTTCACTAAGAAAAGGATAGACTAAGGGAAGATCAAGGTTACGTGGAAAGGGAGTAACCACTTGAAAGTTAGGATAGAGCAGCGTCCAAGCCGAGCCAGCTTCGGCACTTTCAAACAGTGCATCTAAATCTTTACCTGCTCCCGTACCTTCAAAAAATTCTCGGTCAGATTCAAGGTCGATAAACTCCGCATTAGGTAGCAATTCTTGGATTTTCTTAGTGAGAATTGCTGGGTCTTCAATCCCAATTCTTAAGTGCTTTCTCTGGTTAATTGAGGCTAGGGTAGAAAATTCCTCGTCTCGATAATCAGGAACAACCAGGGCTAAATTTACGTACATATAGGGATCGGAAAAGCGTGTTTGCTGGAAACGCTCAATTGTTCCCACAACTCCTGACATGGCAATATCAAAGTGATCTTTGCCCATTAGTTCTCCTAAATTACTAAATTGTAACGGTACAAACTCAATTTCGATGCCCAGTTCGTAGGCGAGTTGATGCGCCATGTCAACATCAAATCCCACTAGCTGGTTTTGAGAATTGTAATAAGACCAAGGAAGATTATCAGGATCGAAACCAATGCGAATTACGCCCCGTCGCTTGATTCGCTCCCAGATCGTCTCACCAGCCAGCAAAGGTTCGGGATTGGGTGCAGGTTCAACGATCTTAGCAGGAACAAGATTTTCCAACAATTGCATCGAGGCAATTACCTTGTCTTTGTCATAAGCATCTTGAGAAATATAACTTAAATAGGAGCGAATTCCGAAGAGAGAAATTATTCCAGCGATCGCACTACTTACTGCCAACATTCCCAATTGTCGCCACTGAAACCGCATCAGCGACCGCAAAGCGCAGGTTGTCAGGACTGTAAACATAAATAGATAAGTAGCAGCTAGAGCATTACTGAAGCGATCAATTAAGACATTGGTGACAATAAACAACTGAAACATATCTGACGGTAACTGTGCCAGATCCAGTAAAAAGGGAATCGAAATAGTTGAGCTACCGAAATGACTAAAAAATCCAGCCCCAATCAGAAGTGGATACTGTTCCAGTTTCAAGGGAGTTCCCAAATACCAAGCGGTAAAGGTAATAAAACTAGTTGTCAATAACCTCCCTAGATGGGGAAAAGGAAATCCCAAGGGTACTAACACTTCAATAATTGATTCAGCCTCTTCATTTCCCAATTCATAATTGCGAAACATCTTTTTGACATCTTCGATCACCATCGGTAGTACTACCAAAACTTTTCCTGTGGCAAAAGCTAAGATGAAGGAATCTTTAGAGATTTGCAGCAAGTCTTTGTAGCGAAAGGGTGTTAAAACAGCCCCTAGTGCTGGCAAAAGTCCAAATCCCAGTAAAAAAGTCGCTACAGTATAGGTAATTAAGTATCCTTGCAATCGCCCAATTTCTGCTAGAGTCATCGTTCCAGCAGCACTAGCTGTAATGAAAAACACCCCCGCAGGAGTCAGCTTAACGATCATCTTGGTCACTTTCGACATGGATTCGGACAGCAAATCGAGCAACTTGATAAATCTTTTCTTTTTGTTGATGCTGATAATACTTATACCCACCAAGATGCAGAAAATAACTACTGCTGGAACTTCATTATCTGCCAGGGAATTGAAGGGATTAGCAGGAATAAACAGTTCTAGAAAATCAAATTTTTTCGGTGGGTCGATCAGACTGGTACTGAAGAAAGAGGCTGATACAAGCTGAGGAAAAGCCAAAGGAATAAGCAGCACTGTCACAATTGCGATCGCCCAGAGCAATAGCAAAACTAGAATCGCTTTCCCTGCCAATCGCTTACCATGCTCCAGGTTAAGCTTACCGATTCCCCCAACTAGAGAGAGAACAATGTAGGGTAATACGGTCATTTGGAGTAAGCCAACAAAAGCATCCCCTAGAATCTGGAATCTCGCGCATCCCTCACCAAAGAACAAACCACAACTAATGCCAGCAAAGAGTCCGATTAGGGTCAGCTCAGATAAACCAAGGGATTTTTTTTTTGACGGCTTAGACATTCCCTTGTGCGGAAATTGAGTAGTTCGGCTCATTTTTTAGGTATAATTCTGGGATTTTCCAACATAAATAACTATTCTATAATTATTAGACGCTACATCAAAACCAGGTTTTTCCTGTCACAATGTAACACTAAGAAATTAAGCTTTTTGGCAACTTTGCAATCTCTAAAACTGATACTCTGTAATCACTAATTCCAAATTAGTCAGCCATAATCTATCAAAATGGGAGACTGAGTTTAGTTAAAGTTTTTTAAACTAATTGGTTTAATTTGAACCGGAAAGAATTAAGTATTAATTATCCCTAATTCAAAAATTAGCTTAAATTAGCTAACATTAATTAATCTTATGAATAATCAAGAAAGAAATTGGCTTAATCTTTTTGAACAATACACAACAGAACCTACAACATGGCATGCTTTAACAACAGCATATTCTCCTGAATTAGAGATAATTCGGAGTCGTCAGTTTACCAGAGCTTTTACTACTAATTCAGACCGCAGTATTATTTATCATAAAAATACATATGTCTTACCAGATAATCAAACTAAAGAGCAAACTTGGGAAATAAAACAGCAAGAATGTAATCTTTCTGACGGAGTATTTCATCCAGACTCAGAAAATATGAGAGCTATTAGTTTTGGCAATGATACAAGTATTTGGGTCTCTAAACAATTTATCAAAGATAAGATGTTTGGTTCAGAAGTTTTTTTTGAACAAGAAGATTGGCGATATAGTATTATTCCCGTTTATGAAGGAGGTGAATTGAATAGAATTGTTTTAATTAAAGAAAATAAACAAGAATTTCCCAGTAAAGTCGATGATACTAAAATTACAGAATTATTAGGTAAGTGGGAATTAACTAAAACCCAAATTAAACCAGATTTAGCAATGTCTATGGAAAATTTTACGGAGCAAGAAATTAAACTCGATTCAATAAGTGAAGATAATCAACAATGGTTTCTTCCCGAACAAGTTTTTGTCTGTCTACCTCAAACTATTATAGAAGGGAAAAAAATTATTATCTTAGTGGGTAAACAAATCTCAAATAATTCCTATAAACAAATTCAAGTTCAATATGATGTAACTGGTAATTTAACTAATCTAGTTTCAGAAGTTTATCAGTTAGACAAGTAACAAATGAAATGTAGGGTGAGCAATCCCCACCCTACGGGATATTATGAATTAGCAACATCTGCTAGTTTTGGGGCTTTTCCTTTTAAACCAGTCATTAATTTAAGAGCAAACATTTTCATTGGTTTAATATTTGCCATAATCCATAAACCCAAACGACGCACTATAACAACGGGTAGCCAATTATTAGAAAAGAAGCGGTCTAGAAAATCAGTAAAGCCAAGAATAGCAAGATTTTGTTGCTTACGCCAATTTTCATAACGTTTTAATACTGATAATGCACCAATATCTTCTCCTTGCTGATGAGCTTCTATCAGTAACTGTGCTAAAGTTGCAGCATCTCTAATACCCAGATTTAAGCCTTGTCCCCCTACAGGATGACAACAATGAGCAGCATCTCCTACTAATGCTAGTCTGGATTGAACATACCGATCGCATTGCATCAATTGTACAGGAAAAACGACGCGATCGCTTACTAATTCTAGATCGCCCAATAAACCACCAGTATAGTGTTGTAATTCTTTTAAGAATGCTGTTTGATCTAGTTTCTGTAGATTTTTGGCTCTAGCATGGGGATTTGTCCACACAATCTGACAGCGATTTCCTGGTAAGGGTAAAACTCCCATGGGTCCAGTTGACCAAAATCTCTCAAAAGCAATATCATTTTGGGGTGCAGTGTGTTTAATAGTGAAAGCTACACAAGATTGCCAATATTTCCAGCCACGAGTCGTAATATTAGCTAGGGAGCGAATATGAGATTTTGCTCCATCTGCACCAATAACTAATTTAGTTTTGATTTGCTGTTGTTTTCCTGCTACTTCTACCGACACTGTAGCAAAGTTATCTTGATAGACAACATTATTTACTTTTCCAGGACACAACCAATTAGTATTAGGACAATCTGCAATATATTCTTGTAAAGCAGTCAACACTACATTATGTTGAGCAACATAACCAAGGTAGTCAGTTTGCAAATCTTTGGTTTCAAACTTCACAATCTGAGGATAATCCGCATCAGAAAGACGAATATTTTTAAATTTACCTACATGAGGAAATATTTTATCCCATATGCCAATTCCTTGATAAATACGACTAGAAAGCAAGGAAAAAGCATAGGCTTGTTTTCTCGCTGCTGCAACTTCTAGAGGGTTAGCTTCTATGATAATTATCTTTAGTCCAGAATCTTTTAAGGCAGAAGCTAAAGTTGTACCAACGATACCACCACCCACAATCACCATATCGCACTCTAAATCACGATACATAATTTCCTTGTTTAACGTCATTTCTTAACAAAAATTAAATAAATGAGATATATTTTTACTTTTTCTCTCATGTTTATTATAGATTAGACATCATACGATGGGCTATGGCTGACTTCCACCAAAGTTTAGCAAAACAAGTAGCAATTAATAAAACCTAATTATGTTAAGAAAATTAGCCAAACCTAAAGCTTAGTTGCAATTCTTCCTAGTCTTCTTTAGCTTCTCGATTCTAAATGGTAATTTGAAAAGAATTGTCGTAATTACTACCAAATTAGTTATTTAATGTATCATAAAAACACCGATAAAGATTTACTAGGAGCTGGTCTGACTACTGGTTTAGGGGCTGGGGTTGTGACTTCATTCGCCATCAGCCAAGGACAACATCCCCTCATGGCTTTGGCAATAACTGCGATCGCAGTAGGATTTGGGATACTATGTCGTCAATACGATTTGATGTAAATCTTGAATGAAAGAAAATATTACATTACCCCAAAGAATTATGCTCCTAGGCTCTGGGGAACTGGGCAAAGAATTTGTTATTGCAGCCCAACGCCTAGGTAATTTCATAGTAGCGGTAGATCGCTATGCCAATGCTCCAGCAATGCAAGTAGCAGACGCATCAGAAGTTATTTCCATGCTAGACGGGGCAGAGTTAGAAAGAATTGTCCAACAGTATCAGCCCGATTTTATTGTCCCCGAAATCGAGGCAATTCGGACTGAAAAGCTCATAGAGCTAGAAAAAAAAGGCTACACTGTTATTCCCACCGCAGCAGCCACTAACTATACCATGAATCGCGATCGCATTCGGGAATTGGCAGCCACAGAATTGGGGATTCGCACTGCTAAATATTCCTACGCCAGTAGTTTAACCGAGCTGCAAACTGTATCGAAAGAAATTGGGTTTCCCAATGTAGTTAAACCTGTCATGTCTTCATCGGGAAAAGGGCAATCTATAGTCAAGACAGCAGAAGCGGTAGAGGAAGCTTGGAATTATGCTATTGAAGGCTCCAGAGGGGATGCTCAAAAAGTAATTGTCGAAGAATTCATTGACTTTGAAATTGAGATTACTTTACTAACAATTAAACAGTGGCAAGGTAAAAGTGTCTTTTGTCCTGCGATCGCTCATCGTCAAGAAAGAGGGGATTATCAAGAATCTTGGCAACCTGCACCTTTATCCGACGAAAAAATCGCATCTGCTCAAGAAATTGCCACCAAAATTACCGATGCTTTAGGTGGTGCTGGAATTTTCGGAGTTGAATTTTTTGTAACTAAAGAAGAAGTAATTTTTTCGGAACTTTCTCCTCGTCCTCACGACACAGGAATGGTTACCTTAATTTCCCAAACCTTGAATGAATTTGAATTACATTTAAGAGCAATTTTAGGCTTACCAATTCCCGAAATAAAAGTTCTTTCTCCCTCTGCAAGCGCAGTAATTTTAGCTAATAAACATTCTACAAAAATTGCCTTCGCTAACGTTGCTGAGGCTTTAACTATACCAGATGTAGTAATTAGACTATTTGGCAAACCCGATTCTCGTCCCTATCGCCGTATGGGAGTAGCTTTGGCTAAAGGAAACACTATCCAAGAAGCTAGAGAAAAAGCCCTCACCGCAGCTACCAAAGTTCAGATAATTCACTAACTTAAATGCCTACTTTTGTTAAAATTGAAAAGGGAATTGTCAACAAAAAAATCTTCGATCAATATGTCCCCGCACATAAAGAATATGTCCGAGAGTTAATTAATAAGGGACATAAAGCTAAGACTGGTTATTGGGCAGAATTAGGGGGTGGAATGCTACTTTTTGAAGCTGAATCTTTAGAAGAAGCCAAAAAAATTGTAGCTAATGATCCTCTAATTAAAAATAATTGTGTTTCCTATGAATTACATCAGTGGAAAATTGTAGTAGATTGACAGTCACCATAGATAAGTTCTGAACGACGATCTACATAATTTATTTAAAAATACTCTTCGTTTCCCTTCGTCATCGCGTCCCTACATCAATCAAAACAGTCAAATCTCAAAATCATACACTTGAAAGGTGTCCCACGTCTCCCAGTCAACCTTAAAAGTAACCTTTCTGAATTGGATTTAGTTTTGATTACTAATTACTATATAAAATTATCGTTACAAAAACCAATAAAACTTTATATTCAAACCAGATCATTGCACAAAAATTGCACAAAAACTTTGGTTGAATAAGTTTAGTCCAAAAGTCACTGAATCTCCTAACTTCAAAACTTCCATCAAGGTTTATTTGAGTTAATAAGGGACACCCAAGCATTAAGCTTTGCCTTGAACTATCTAGACATTTTGATGAGGGTTAGGATTCAGTTCTCTAAATAATTTATCTTAGGAGAAATATTGATGTTTGACGCATTTACACGAGTAATTTCTCAAGCTGATGCTAGAGGTAACTATCTCAATGGCGGTCAATTTGATGCACTAAAAAACATGGTTGCAGAAAGCAACAAGCGCATGGATGTGGTAAATCGCATCACTGGTAATTCTGCTGCTATCGTGGCTAATGCTGCTCGTGTGTTGTTTGCTGAACAACCCCAATTAATTGCACCTGGCGGTAATGCTTATACTAACCGTCGTATGGCTGCTTGCTTAAGAGATATGGAAATAATCTTACGCTATGTTACTTATGCTACCTTTGCTGGCGATGGTAGTGTGCTAGAAGATCGTTGCTTAAATGGCTTACGTGAAACTTATGTGGCTTTAGGAGTTCCTGGCGGTTCTGTAGCTGAAGCTGTTAATAAAATGAAAGCTGCTGCGATCGCAATTGCTAATGACAGAAATGGCGTAACTCAAGGAGA
>JASJDF010000051.1 GCA_030065715.1 Xenococcaceae cyanobacterium MO_188.B19
ACTAGTCCTGCTCGTAAAGCTCTTACTGCTGCTTGTGTGCGATCGTCAGCGCATAACTTATTCAGAATATGACAGACATGGGTTTTAACTGTTCCTACGGTGATATAAAGTTTTTCTGCTATTTCAGCATTACTACAGCCAGCTACAATTAACTCCAAAACTTCCAATTCTCTGTCTGTTAGAGGATAGGTTTCGATTAGCTGCTGATATTCTTCTGCTACAGCAGTAATTGCTTGAGTATCTTTTGGGGTTTCGGTTTGAACTACGTTATCGGATTTTAATGGGGAATTGGCTTTAGTAACTTGAGCTTGCTTGAGGACAATACGAGCGATCGCAGGATCGATCCAAGCATTTCCCTCATAAGTGTTGTGTATTGCTTCAACTAGGTTATCCATACTCACATCTTTGAGACTATAAGAATCTGCACCAGCAGCAAATGCAGCCATTACCGAACTTTCGCTATCGTGCATAGTAAGCATAAGTATCTTGGTGTCGAAATCTGAATTCTCTGACTGATATTCTCTGACTTTTTGAGTTACTTCAATTCCATCAATATCTGGTAAGCCAATATCTACTAGAGCAACATCAGGTTGATGAGTTTTGATTTGCTGTAAGCCATCTTCTCCATTAGCTGAACTCGCAACAATTTCTATGTCCTCATACTGTTTGAGAGCAGCACACAAACCAATTCGACTCAAATTATGGTCTTCAATTAAAACAACACGGATTATACCCATCTTTATTAATAGTAATTGTTAATTAAGGAAATTATATATCTCCTTTAGACTATCTAATATTTCAGTTACCCATTTCATCTTTCTTTAGATGTAGATCTTTTATACTAGCAAATTTATTAGCATCAAATATCTACTATTTCTACAACTAAAGATATAAATTTAAACTGAGAAACAACAAAAATATCATTCTTACAGATAATACAGGAAGCCATATCCTATTTTTTTTAGTCGCGATCGGATTTCCAGATGAAGAAAACCAAATCCTATAGCAGCCGAATCCTTAGAAAAATTAAGCGGAGAAAGTTATTTGATTATAGTTACGAACAACCAGCCAGTATTCCAGGTACCCTCAACATTTCTCAGGATGCTATCTTTCCTAACATAGCCCTTATTGATTATGATTCTACTCAAGCTAACCTGATTACTAATCTAAGTCCAGAAGCTTGTGGAGATCATCTTTATACTGATTCAGTATCTTGGTTCGATATTGGAGGTTTAGGCAACGAAGATTTTTGGCAAAGAATTGGTAGTGTATTTGGCTTACATCCTTTAATACTCGAAGACATAGTTAATGTTCCCCAACGACCAAAAATAGAAAACTATCAAGATCAGTTAATAATTATCACTAAGATGGTGCTACCTAATTTGGATGGAGGGGGATTTTGTTTGGAACAAGTTAGTTTTGTGGTTGGTCAAAAATATCTTTTGACCGTACAAGAAGGGTCAGACAGAGATTGTTTTGAACCTATTAGACAAAGAATTCAGTTTAACAAAGGCAATATTAGAATTAAAGGGACAGATTACTTAGCTTACGCCTTATGGGATGCTATTATTGATGGTTTTTTCCCTTTATTAGAAATTTACAGCGAAAAAATTGAAGAATTAGAAAATGAAGTACTTTTTAATCCGACTAATAGTACTTTAGCAAAAATTTATCAAACTAAACGGGAGTTGTTAGCTTTACGTCGTGCTGTTTGGACTCAAAGAAATGCACTAAACGTCCTAGTTAGAGATAAAAGTCCTCTAATTACTGATGAAACTATAATTTATTTGAGGGATTGTTACGATCATGCTGTACAAATTATCGATATTATAGAAACCTACAGAGAATTAACCTCTAGTCTAACGGATATTTATCTTTCTGCGGTAAGCAATAAGATGAATGAAGTGATGAAATTGCTCACAGTTGTCTCGTCTATTTTTATTCCTCTAACTTTTGTTGCTGGAATTTATGGCATGAATTTTAATCCTGAAGCATCACCCTGGAATATGCCAGAATTAAATTGGTATTGGGGTTATCCTTTTTTCTGGGTAATGATGGGAATAATATCAACGAGTATGATATATTTCTTTTGGAAAAAGGGTTGGTTTAGTAATATTACTCCTCCCAATCAAAGACATTGATATTAGGCTTAATTCTCTACAAAAATCTTAAACAAAATGAGAAGAGGCATCATAACAATTTAATTTAGGTATATTATCTGAGTATCGATAGATAATTTTAATTATTCTATAAATTCAGATCGTTTATCAATACAATTTTTTTAAAAAATTACTATCTTTAACTTCATGCCAGAAACAATTACCATTAATACAGTAACTTTATTGATAATACTAGGATTGACAAGTGGTGCGTCATTAGTAGTTTTTTTTTGCTTCCTTATCTAATTAATTTGGTAAATAATGCTTTTGCTTCTTCTCAAACTAAAGAACTGTATCAAGTAATTATTAGTCCCTATGATAAACAAATAATTCTGGCATTTATTTTAATTATTAGTGATTTAGTTTTGCTGAGTATAGCTAAATCACTTTGGCTAAAATCTCTAGAAATTTTTTTGGGGATTACCTTGGTCAGTTTATTATCCTGGCTAGGATATCAGATTTTTCAGCAATTTTTTAATAATTATTTATTGAATGCTGCGGTCAAAAATCGAGGTCGATTTGATAGCGAACTATTAATCATTAGTAAATTTTTAGTTAATAGCACAATTATTTTAGTAGTTGTATTTATTTTTGCTCAAACTCATCACATAAACTTAGTAGGATTACTAGCTAGTTTAGGAATTGGTGGATTGGCGATCGCATTTGCTGCTCAAAAAACTTTAGAACAATTATTAGGAGGTATTGTTATCTATCTAGATCGTCCTTTTGTTATTGATGATTATATCGGCTTACCAGATGGGACTTTTGGAAAAGTAGAGTCTATTGGCTTACGTTCTACTCGCATCCGAACTTCAGGTAAAGGAACAGTCATCATTGCTCCTAATAGTTCTTTAACCCAAGTAAATATCGAAAATTATACTAGAGCCAAAAAAGTTATTTCCCTCATTTATATTACTTTTGTTCAAGCGATACCAGAATCAGAACAAGCTTTTATCAGACAAATTATCTTTGAAAGTACTAAAGACATTTTTGGTATTGATATTCGCAATACAGAAGTAAAATTTATTAATGGTAACCAAAATAAACAAGCAAAAAATACTCAGGTGCAAATCAGCTTTTTTATTCTGGGTTCTGGCAAATTATCTATGGAATTACGACAACAGCTACTAGATATTGCCAAACAAAAACTTTCAAAAGAACTAAAAAAATATGGAGTTGCTTTTGAATTAGAACAAAAAACCATCAATGTTGATTCGCCGATTACGATCTAATCCTTTCATGAATATTTTAGAATTGATAAGCTGGTTAAATATCGCTCCTGCAACCCAGGAAGCAGTAATCAAATTGGCAGCAAAACTAGGTCTATTTATTGTTTTAGTCTTATTGTCAGTAATTTTAGGTAGAAGTACACCTAGACTCATTAGTTTATTGGTAAGACAATTTGCGCCGAAAAACTTTACCCGAATTTATGAAAATCTTCTTGTTCCTTTAGGGAATTTATTTAAAATTGCTGGCAGCTTAATTCTGATTAGGATAGCTGTAAATTTTTTGCAAGAATACCCAGGATTATTTAAATTTTTGCAATTCTTTGTTGACTTGTCAGTAATTATTAGTATTGCCTGGTTAGCTTCTCGTTTATTTCGTCAATTTATCTTGCTTTATGCCATTGACTTGATTAATAAGTTAGGAAGAGAAGTAGACGAACTACTATTAGTTTTAGAAACTATTGCTAATATTATTATTGGCTTTGTTGCTGCGATAGCTTTTGCTCAAAGTCAGCAGATAAATTTAGTAGGATTATTAGCTAGTTTGGGTATTGGGGGATTGGCAATTGCTTTTGCTGCTCAAAAAACCTTAGAACAATTATTAGGTACTGTAGTTATATATTTAGATCGACCCTATCTTCCTGGAGAATACATCCGTTTAAGCAGTGGATTATTCGGTAGAGTCGAATCTATTGGTTTGCGTTCTACTAAAATTCGTACTGCTGCTAAAGGAACTTTGATGATTATTCCTAACTCTACTATGGCTAATTTAGATATTGAGAACGTCAGTCGTGGTAGAAAAGTGATGGTTTTACTCTATCTTAATTTTAATCATCAACTAAACCAACAAGAGTCGGCTTTAATCGAACAGGTAGTTAAACAGAGTACGAGTTCTCTATTTGGTATCGATCCTGGAAGTACTAAAGTCACCCTAGTAGATGAAGAAAATCAGCTTGTTTCTCGGGCTAGAATTACCTTTTTCATCTTGGGTTCTTCAGAAAATTCACTTCAGTTACGCAAACGTTTATTAGCATTAGCCAATGAAAAGATTTCCCAAAAGCTTAAATCTCATAACATAGAATTTACTATGGAAGAGCCAACTATTTATGTGGATTCTCTGGTTACGCTTTAAATAAAAAATTTATTATTGGTTGCTTAGTTTCTCAAGATAAATAATTATTCTCTAGTTCATAGTTTTAATGCTATTTTTTACATTTTGAGTCATATGGTCAAAAAATATTTTTTTCTTTGGGTAATGGCGTTCGCTGTTGCTTTGATGATTATTTTGATTAATCCTTCTCAAGCACAATTACGATTATTACCCAAAATAAATTTAGAAACTTTTAAGCTCGACCGTAATATTACTGATAATATAACTTCAGCTTGTGTACGTCTTGATGGTCGCTGTATATTTGAACTTTCCGATCAAAAATCCAACCTGACACAACGGATTAGATATACTGAACAAAGAATAGCAGACATCAAAAAAATATATCTACAACAAGATAATGTTTCATTAAAAGTTTTTCATCAACAAGATAATAATCAACAAAATATTTATGTAGTTATAGAAGAACAGGAATTGCCTGTGGTTACTCTCAACAGTCAAGATGCGAGCATTCATGGAGTTAAATTAGCGCATCATGCCAAACAGATAGCTCATAAAATAGAACGTGGTTTTGCCCAAGCTAAACAAGAAAGGCAATCATCTTTTTTATTACAACAAAGCAAAGTAGCAGGAAGCATTTTCCTAGCTATGATTCTATTTAACTTGCTTTTTGTTTATTGGTTGAAGCGTTTAAATCAAGCTAAAGATCATCTCGATCCTCATATTAATGTGGAATCTCTAACAGCTAATTTAGAACAAAGAAAAAAATTCAATCTTAAAGAAGTACAGTATCGACTTTTACAACTAGCTTCAGTGACTGTTTGGCTAGGTGGTATTCTAATCATCTTAGGTTTATTTCCTCAAACTCGCTCTCTTCAGCTACTGATAATTACTTTATTGAGAATTCCTCTGCGCCTAATTATAGTCATTTGGGTATGTTACATTTTGATTCGTTTAAGTTATGCTGCGATCGCCAGAATTAACTCAGCAATTACCAACAATAGCTTTGCCAACAGCTATGTATTCCAGCCTGATACTAGTCAGAGAATACAAGTAAGAATTAATACTTTTTCTCATCTGTTTCGAGGTATTGTCACCTTTTTATGGATCGGAATTGGTGTTGTTGTTGCCCTGTCTATTCTGGGTCTGAATATTACCCCCTTTCTTGCTGGTGCAGGGGTTTTGGGTTTAGCTTTTTCTTTTGCTTCCCAAAATTTAATTAAAGACACCATTAACGGTTTATTGATTATTTTTGAAGATCAATATGCAGTAGGAGATGTGGTGACTATAGGAGAAGTTGCGGGCACAGTAGAAAATTTGAACTTACGGATTACTCAACTGCGAGATGGGGAAGGAAGATTAATCACAATTCCCAATAGTTCTATTACCGTAGTTGCCAATCATTCTAATGGTTGGTCGCGATCAGATTTGAGAATTCCTTTTGCTTACCGAACCAATGTTAATCGAGCAATTGAGCTAATTGAAGGAGTCGCGACAGAAATGTATCATGATGGTGATTATCGTCCAAAAATTATTGAACCGCCTCAAGTATTGGGAGTCGAAGATTTTGCTGAACGTGGTTTTGTGGTGCGACTATGGTTTAAAACTGAACCCCTCAAACAATGGGAAATTTCTCGCGAGTTCCGTCGTCGGCTGAAAAATGCAGTCGAAGATACTGGAATACATTTATCTCTTTCACATCAGGAAATACAGCTAAATTGGAATAATCAGAAGAACTAAACCGATAATTACTCTCAACAATTGTCTGGATTGGTTTGTTCGGTTTCTGTGGGACTCTCTGGTAGGGAAACTGTTTGATAAACATCAATTTGTAGCCTAACTTGAGTATCGCTAAGATTTTCTCCCCAAAACTTAACCACTGGTGCAGTGATATCATATTTAAGTTCTAATCTTTTGCCAGGAGAACAACTATAAGCATTTTGTTCGTCACCACAACGAATCGTAGTATCTCCCGATTGAGAAGTAATAACAATCATAGTCGCTGGAGGATCAATTTTAATTTCTCCTCTTCCTCCTGCTAAAACAGATAGATGATAAGTTTCTACAGGCTGAATTAATTGCTCAGTTGCCTGGGAATTTATGTTTTCTAATACTATTTCGGTATTTATGACTGTTGGGGGTATTAAACCAAACCATAAACAAACTAGGACTGATGCAATTTGTTTCATGGATTTTAAATATGGTAATTTCCTTTAAATCTTACTTAACTGTGCTTAAAAACTTAACTATCAAACTCAAATCTTATCTTGTCGATGTATGAGATGAATTTGCCTATAAACCGACCTTACAGCTAGAGCTAAACGAGCTTTTGCTAAACATGAATTTGCTTATCCTCCCATCTTTGACGTTGAAGCCTGAATTTCCTTGGGCAACTCCCGCACAATGAGAGTATAGATATCTGTGGGCATATCAATATTAGCTGCTTCTAAGGCTTCTTTAACTGCCTGGGTAACTTTAGAAGTGGTAGCTAAAAACCCCGATCTACGAGAGTCTACCCAAAAGCGAATTTCTAAATTAACTGTACTAGCAGCAAGTTCGTTAACCAAAACATCTGGTGCTGGTGTAGCTTCTACTTCTGGTATATTTTCTAGTATTTTACTAATTATAGCGATCGCGCGATTAATATCTTCTCCATAGTCAATTCCCACCATCACCGAACTACGACGACGGGGAGAAGCAGTATTATTAATAATGCTGGCTTGAAACACTTCTTGATTAGGAATATAAACTACTCGCCCATCATAGGTTTTCATCGTTGTAGCTCTCAATTGAATTTGAGTAATCGTTCCTTCATATTCATCAATAACAACCTGATCGTTAATCCGAAATGGACGGGCAGCTAATAAAATAACTCCAGAGATATAGTTACTTAAAACATCTTTAAGACTAAAACCAATGGCGACGCTAGTTAATCCTAATGCGCCTAATAAAGCTCCAAAGTCTAGTCCCATAACTCCCAAGGCAATTACAAAGCCGACAATCCAAACCCCACCATAACTAAGTCTGCCAATTAAAAGCTCGGTGCTAGAATCACCTTCAGTTTGTTGCGCCCAGGTATAAGCCACGTAGCGAACTCCCTTAGCAACTCCCCATGTGATACCTACAACCAGAATCGCTCCTACCAAAGAAGGCAAATTACCCACAATATCCTGCAATAGTTCTCTTGTGGTTGTGTAGAGACGCTGAGTAACATCAATCGCTAGTGGAGGTTGTTTAAACGCCGTATCTAATCGTTTTGCCCATCTTTGAGCTAATGCTTCAGTAGTTAAACCAAAATCTTCCGCATCTTGCTGAGTTACAGTCATTAATATACGATTGTTAATCCTTAAGGTAGCAATTTTACGGGGATTATCGGGGTTAATATCTACTTTTCCAGGGTTTTCATTTTGTGCCAATAAGCTGGCTATACGGCGATTAATAATCTCTGCCCTGGCACTAGCATCTATTTGGGGTAAACTGCCAATTTGAAAGATAGGACGGTTTCTAACAACTACATCAGCAAAATATAGTCCATCGCTGGGAATGATGACTGATGCAGGTTTCGTGGGAGTAAGAAGAGGCTCTTCATCTTGAGATAAAGTTGTTGGCGCAATACTAAATGAAAAAGCGATCGCAACTATCAAAGAGATATTTAAACCTTGTCTTCTTTGAAAACTAAGCTTGATGCCTTGCCTTGAAAATAAGTAGGATAAATTAGACATTGAGTTGAAAAGAAATTTCTTTTTTAGCTATGTTTAACAAGTGAACTTGATTGATTTATCGTGAGCTTACAGGTTAATAAGCTATATCATATATATCTGAAGATATAAAGTTTGAACCGATTAATACTCTTAGCTCTCATATGTTTTCAGATTCAAAATCTCAAGAAATCCTGGCAGCAATTACCAAGATTACGTCAGAAGATGTCAATCTCTCTGATTGTGATCTAGCAGAGCGCGAAGTAATATGCGATCGCGAACCGATCCATATTCCCAATTCAATTCAACCTCATGGGGTTTTATTAGCGGTTTCTGTCGAAGAATATAAAATATTGCAAGTTAGCCTCAATACATTCCAGATGTTGGCAACAGAACCTGAAGAGTTATTAGGTCAATCTTTAAAGCAGTTATTGGGAGAGGAGCAAGTAGCAACTATTTCTAGTTGTTTATCTGAAGACTTCGAGAAGGTTAATCCTTTGCCCATCGAGATTGAGTGTGACGGTTCTAATCTGACTTTTAATGGTATTGTTCATCGTAACGAGGCAATAATTATCCTTGAATTGGAATCTACTGAAACCACTCAAGAAGTAGATTTTTTCAATTTTTACAAACTAGTTAAAAATCCGATTAGTAAAATACAAAATACTCATACCTTAGATCAATTATGTAATGCGATCGCTTCTGAAGTAAAGAAAATAACAGGATTTGATCGCGTTATGATCTATCGTTTCGACCAAGAAGGTGCAGGAACGGTAATTGCAGAAGCTGCCCAGGAAGATTTAGAACCATTTTTAGGATTGCATTATCCTGCTACAGATATTCCCAAACAAGCAAAGTATCTCTACACTCTTAATTATTTGCGTCTGATTCCCGATGCTACTTACGAACCAGTAGGATTAATTCCTGAGCTAAATCCTCTGACAAATAAACCTTTAGATATGAGTATGTCAGTGTTGCGTAGCGTTTCCCCCTTGCATACCGAGTATTTAGCTAATATGGGTGTAGCTGCTTCGATGTCTATCTCATTGCTGAAAAATAAGCAGCTTTGGGGCTTAATTGCTTGTCATCACAGGATACCGAAAAAAGTTACCTATGAACTTCGCACCGTTTGCGAGTTTATCGGACAAATAGTTTCTTTTGAGTTAGCAGCCAAAGAAGACAATCAAGACTTGGACTATAAGATGAAGCTAAAGTCCATTCAGTCTCAATTTATCGAAACTATTTCTCAAGCCCAAGATTTAGAGGCAGGTTTAACACAAAATCCCGATCATCTATTAGATTTAGTAGGTGCAGATGGTGTTGCTTTATATTTTGGCGAGAAAATTACTCTGATTGGTGACACTCCTGACGAAGAAGCTATAACAGCTATGCTGCCTTGGTTAGAGGCTCAATTTAATGAAGATGTAGTTTATGAAACCAATTCTCTGGGGCAAGTATATCCTGCTGCACAGGAAAACAAAGCTGTTGCCAGTGGTTTGCTAGCTTTATTAATTTCTAGAGTCCAAAAAACTTTTATCATTTGGTTTCGCCCAGAAGTGATTCAAACCGTAGATTGGGGAGGTAATCCCAACAAGCACGTCAAGATAGAAGAAGATGGAACTTTAACCATGTCTCCCCGTAAATCTTTCGCTAAATGGCAAGAAACTGTCAAAGGCAAATCTTTACCCTGGAAAGCTTGTGAAGTAGAAGCAGCTTTAGAGTTGCGTAGTTCCATTGTGGGCATTGTCCTACGAAAAGCGGAAGAACTAACTCAAGTAAATAAAGAATTGGCTCGTAGTAATATCGAATTAGATGCCTTTGCCTACATTGCTTCCCACGATCTCAAAGAACCATTACGGGGAATATATAACTACTCTAGTTTTTTAATTGAAGACTACAGTGAGATTCTTGATGAGGCAGGGATAGATAAACTCAATACCCTAATGCGGTTAACCCATCGCATGGAAGACTTGATTAACTCCCTACTTCACTATTCTCGTTTGGGTAGGGCTGAACTCCAAATGGCTCCTGTCGATCTTAATGATTTGGTAGCAGAGGTTTTGGATGTAATTAAAGTCAGTGCCAGAGATAAACAAGTAGAGTTTAAGATTCCCCGCCCTTTGCCTACAGTAAATTGCGATCGCACTCAGGTTAATGAATTGTACACTAACTTAATTAGTAATGGCATTAAATACAACCAAAAAACCGAAAAAATTATTGAAATTGGCTATTTAAATCAGGATGACCCTATCGTCATCGAAAAAATGCTTGAATATCCCAATAATAGTCTAGCCAAAACTATTTTCTATGTACGCGATAATGGTATCGGCATCCGCGAAAGACATTTAGAATCAATCTTTCGTATATTTAAACGCTTACACGGTCAGAAAAAATATGGTGGTGGTACAGGTGCTGGTTTAACCATTGCCAAAAAAATCGTGGAAAGACACGGGGGCGAAATTTGGGTAAAATCTGTCTATGGAACAGGTAGTGCTTTTTATTTCACTTTGCAGTGATTAAAGAATGAAGCTAGAGAACCAAAAACCAGTACTAATTATTGAAGATAGCGACGAAGATTTTGCTGCTTTGACTCGAATGATCGGCAAAGCCAAGATCCACAATCCGATCTATCGCTGCGAAGATGGGGAAGAAGCCTTAGATTTTTTACACCACGAAGGAGAATACGCAGATGAATCTCTTTCGCCTCGCCCTTCTTTAATTGTCTTAGATTTAAACTTACCTGGTACTGATGGTAGAGAAGTATTAGCGGAACTCAAAAGCGATCGCAATTTACAAACCATTCCCGTAGTTATATTTTCGACTTCTTCTAACCCCAAAGATATAGATGCTTGCTATCGTCAGGGTATTAGTGGCTATATAGTCAAACCAATGGATACTCAGCGTTTAAATCAATTGGTACAAACTTTTTTAGCATATTGGTTTAATGCAGTAGCATTACCTGGTTCGGGCAGTGAAAATAGTTAGTGGTTAGTTATTAGTGGTTACTTTAACTAAACTAAAGTAACAGAATTACGGCTTACCGAAAAAGTCTTGGTTCGGGCAGAAAACTGTACTGTAATTGTGTTGTAAGCCACACTAGGGTCTATTTGATTGACTGTTTATCATAAAAATAACGAAACGAACAACATAAGAAGTTTCGAGTCAAAAAACTAAAAACTATTAATCACACGGAGACCAAAAATTATGGCTTTAGTACGTTACAATCCTTGGCAAGAAATGAACTCTTTACAACATCAACTAAATCGTTTGTTCGATGATGCTTTGACTTCCGATAACTGGGAAAATTTTGGTAACTTATCTAAAATTCCTGCTGCCGAGTTAATCGAAAAAGATGATACTTTGCATCTAAAACTAGAAGTTCCTGGTATGGAAGCCAAAGATTTAGATATTCAAGTAATGGCTGATCAAGTTGCAATCACAGGTGAAAGAAAATCAGAAACTTCATCCAAAGAAAATGGAACAACTCGTTTATGCAAAGCGGTATCCTTTAGGACAGAATTCCGTTATGGTAAATTCCAGAGAATAATTCCTCTACCCGTACGCATTCAAAATACCAATGTTACTGCTGAATATAAAAACGGTATTCTCAATCTCACCTTACCTAAATCTGAAGAGGAAAAAAATAAAGTGGTAAAAGTTAATCTCAGCGAAGCTAATACCTAATTTTTTCCTAAGGATTAACTAAACACAATCTAGTCATATAGATTAATAGTCAAACCCAGCTACTTTAATGGTAATTGGGTTTTCTACATAACAAAAAAACATTGGCATATCAAATATTTTTCTACTGTCTTTTATCCACTAAATACTAACTACTACCAATTCTCAAAAGTAGTAAAAGAAATAGTACATTATTTCTTAATAATAAAAAATTCTAAAACCACTGCTATTCCTCCTGCCTACTGCCACCTGCCTAGCCACAAACTAAGTCTCTTGTTATTTTCGAGAATTGGTATTATTTAAAGAAGCAGATACAAGTCTAAACCAACTTTGGCATCAACATCGAATTTCAAACCAATTTCCATATCTTGAGTCGCTTCTAGTTCTTTGATTGTTTTACCTTCAATCTGAATACTTTGAATAACAGCAGGTTGACAGTAAGCAATATTTTCATTCACCAAAAATAAGTTAGTGTTAGTTTTTAATGATATGGCTGTTACTTGAGCTACTCCTGCTTGTGGTTTTTGAAACCATTCTGTGATTTTGCCAATTTTTTTTGCTTCGCCAATTACTTCTTTTTGTTGAATTACTTTATATGTCAGCAAATCAGCTAATGCTTGGCATATACTTTCTACAAAGTCACATAATTCTAGTAGTGCATTAAATCCTAAAAAATCATCTATTAATGCTCCATGTGCTGCATCATTTCGATAACTAATTAGTTCATTAAGCTCGCCTTCAGCAGTATTTTGACCTCCTCTAATTTCTTCAATAAATTTTTTCATTGATTCATGTCGATTAATCCATTGCCAAGCATTACTGATACCAGCATCAGCTAACAATTTATCTAAAATTTCTCGACGTAAGTTCTGCTCATGAAATAAAAAAGCATCGGGTAAAAGTTCATATTTATTAGTATTATTAACTCCTAAATATAAGCCATTAATAACTTGTTCTATAGAAAGATGTTCGTATCTATTCTTATTCAGGTCGAGTAGTAATTTGCCTACACCAAATTGATGAGTGGTGCGGATTCTTTCCTCTAGATCATCATAATTTAAAAATAGTTCGGGTAATAAATTTAACCAATCCCTAATTAAGTCTTCAACAAAGTTTTCGTAAATAGCATATAATTTGGTAACAGCAGCGCAATGATCATAAATACGCCATTCTTTAGTTTTTGGGATATCTTTTTTAAGGGTATCTATTATTTTTATATAATCTTTTGATGTTGTCTGTGTTATCTTATTTTCGTTTAATAAAATTACACGAATGTTTTCATTTGTTTTGATAATTGCGCGGACAGTAGAAATGTTATCTTTTGCTTGTTGTAGAAGTTGTTGAAACACTACTGTCTACTCCGCGAGAATTTTAGAAAGCATATCATCAAATAGCTGTATTCTTGTTTGTAAATCTGCTTTAGTTCTTCCCGCACCAGTAAATATTCTTTTCTGATCTTTGTCTAGAAGAATCTTTGTTTCTTCAATAACTCTATGTTTTTTTTCGAGCAATAAATCAGCGTCGTTTAGATGACGGCTAAAACCAACCATGACAGCATCATAATATTCTTTATATGCTTTATCTTTCCACTTATCCGATTTAACATCAAAGGGTTTAAATAATTCGTCTTCGTAAATTTGACTCGCTAAATTAATCGTATCAACAAAGATATTTTCTAGAATATTAATATCTTGCTCGGAAAAATCAAGACTTTTCATCATATATAAATCCAAAAAAACTTTCATGCTATTACGAAAATCATCAGCATGACGCAGTGCGAAAAAACGTAAAACTAATTCTACATCTTCCATTTTTTTGTAGAGATTATTTGTTCTGAGTTTATTCTTATCTTCGATTGGAATATCCCAGGCTTCTGCGAAAATTTTATTATTGGCTAATTTAAATAGTAAAGTATTAAATCTACCAGCATATATACAATTACGTATTTCTTGTTTACTTAAAGCAACTCCACCTGTATTCAATCTCTCAAAAGTAATTTGTTTGAGGAAAAATGCTTCTTCTTTACTTTGTGTAGATTCAGTGATTAAGACAATAGATGATATGGCACGTCGATCAATACCTGCTTTAATTTTATCGGGAAGCTGTTGATAGGTACGCCCATTTAATTCCGACCATAATTCTAGACCAGTTAGCTCTAGCTCGTTATTATAAAAATCTTTAATAGCTGTAATTCTCTGCTGACCATCCATCACTTCATAAGAATTATATTCCCTTTCATAAAGAATAATTGGAGGTACAGGAATATTGATTAAAAATGATTCAATAAGTTGTGATTGCTTCTCTTTATCCCAACGTAATCTTCTTTGATAAAATGGACTTATATCCATATAATTAGGTTTATTTAAAGACTCGGCAAAACTTGGGAGCTTCTCACGATTCATTTCAGTAAGAATACGTTGTTGTCCTTGTTCGTATTTAGTATTAATTTGGTCATCAGTCAAGTGAGACTTGCCATTGATTGATGATGATTTATCCCACATTTTTTCTTCTGCTGGTGCAATTAACATCGATTTAATACTCTCTAAGACAGCAAAGTAAACAACTATAGATACAGGCTAGCGTGTTTTGAGTTTTATCGGTATGTTGCAATTAAACCAATTTTGATTCACTTTTTCCAAGTAAAGTAAAAAGTTGCTCCCTCACCAAGTTGGGACTCTACCCAAATTTTACCCCCTTGACCTTCAACAATTTTTTTGACAATTGATAATCCAATTCCCGTACTTTCGATAGTATCTCTTGGTTGTAGAGTTTGAAATATAGCAAAAATACGTGTGTGATATTGAGGCTCAATACCCATACCATCATCAGAGACCCCAAATTCATAAAATTTCTCTTGTTCTTTAACTGATATAGTAATCTTACCTGAATCATTGGGATGATACTTAATAGCATTACTAATCAGATTAGAAAAAACTTGTTGTAATAAAATTGCTTCCGTTTGCAAAGTCGGCATAGGATCAGCAACCATAATCTCAAAATTTGGTGGTGGTAAGAGGGAATCGATCACTTCATGAACTAGATTACCAACATTGATAGTTTGAACAGGGGTATTTTTTCTGCCCACCCGAGAGTATTCTAATAAGCCCTGAATTAAATTATCCATGCGCTTAACCCTAGACTGCATTAGCTTTAATTGCTGCTGGTTTTCTTCTGGTATCTGCCCTTCTAAGTCTTCACTCAGCCAAGTAGCTAAATTAGCGATCGCTCTTAATGGGGCTTTAAGATCGTGAGAAGTAACATAGGCAAAACGATCTAATTCTTGGTTGCGTTTTTTGAGTAGGGATGTGATTTTAACTAATTCTTGATTGAGCCATTCTAATTCTTTAGCTCTTTCCTGTAAAGACTTTTCTGTCTCCTTTTGCTTAGTTAAATCTCGCATTACTGTGGAAATATATTTAACTTTTCCTTCAGGAGATTTATGGGCAATAATTAACTGAGAAACAGGTATTTCTTGATTATCTTTAGTTAGTAGTGCAGATTCTCCGAGCCAACTGCCTTTCCTAATTGCTGTGGGGATTCCTTGGGTTTTGACTATCTTCAATGCCCAATGGGGATGATAGTCTGCAATAGATAACTTAGCACCATCCGTACCTTCTTCCATCCCCATAATTTCTTTCATCCGAGGATTATTCCAGATAACTCTACCTTCTACATCGGCTAATCCAATATAGTCGTCTGAAGCTTCTAATACTTCTACTCTTCTAGCCAATTCTATTTCTAGTTTTTTGCGATTATCTAGTTCTTTTTGTAGATTTTTGAATAATTCTGCCTGTTGAATTGCGATCGCCAACTGTACTGCTAATTTATCTAATAATTCAACCTCATCTGTTTCCCAATGGCGAAAATGACTACACTGATGGGCAATTAATAAACCCCAAAGACGAGAATTCTGGGATTGTGCTGGGGAAGGAGCCAGCAAAATTGGCACAACGATATTAGCTTTAACTTGAAACTTTTCCAATAGTTGCAGATGGCATTGAGAAAATTCCTCTAAGTAGATGTTATCAACCGCTAAAGTTTTTCCTTTTTCATAATGGATTACACTTCGATCTTGAAAGCAAGTATCGACTATTTTTGCTCCCAAAGACTTTGTCCAGCCTGGATTTACTGATTCGGCAACAATATCGCCAGTCAGATCGGGTGCAAATTGATAAATGACAACGCGATCGCAATTGAGTAATAGTTGAACTTCTCGCACTGCGGTATGGAGAATTTCTGATAAATCTAAAGACTGACGAATATTTAAAGCAGTTTGGGCAATTAGTTGTTGTTGATGGAGATTTTTAGTTAGTAAAGATTGTAAATGGTGCTGTTGTAAAACATATTTGATTGAGGTAGTTAAAATTTCAGGAGTTAACTTTCCTTTAACCAAATAATCTTTAACCCCGCTTTTCATCGCTTCTACAGCAATGATTTCATTGCCCTGTCCTGTGAGCATTATGATAGGAGGAACTTGGTTTTCTTGAGCTTTTAATTCTTCAATAAATTCCAAGCCAGTAAAATCTGGTAATAAATAATCGAGTAAAATCAAATCTGGTTTGACCAATACCAGTTGCTCTAAACCTTCCTCACCAGATTCTGCTTCTACAATTTTGTAGTCAGATAGAAGATCCTTAGTTAAATAGCGGGAGTAAAGTCTTCGATCTTCTAAACAGTCATCGATTATTAAAATAGTATATGGGCGAACAGTCATTAATAATTCCTAGTGATACTGGTCAAATTAAGCGATTCACTTAATTTGAGGTAATTTTCTCACGAATTTTATTGGCTTCTGCTAGAGTTGCTTCAGGATCACGTTGACTTGAACCTTTAATATAGTTTAGTTTCCACTCTTCTAACAGGTCTGATAACAAGGATTGAATTTCGGTTTGGGTAGTTTGATTTTGTAGTTGCTGGCGCAGATGTTGGGTAAAATTGTCGCTCAAGCGATCAAACATAACTTTTCCTTTTTCATCAGTGTAGGAATTCACTAAAACATTATAAGTAGCTTCAGCGAGATAGTCTGTTAGTTGTTCGGTAACATCTTGAGGTAAATTGGTAAATCCTGGAATTTTCTTAAAAGCTTGATAGACATCAGATTCTTTTAAAGCACCACTAAGACTGTGGCGTAATAAAGCTTCTACATCTGGTTTAACTTCTGGTAAAACTTTATATATTGTTAAGCGGATTAGACGGTCGATAATAGCATTTATCTTATCTTCCTCTCCTAC
>JASJDF010000052.1 GCA_030065715.1 Xenococcaceae cyanobacterium MO_188.B19
TTATTCCGCTTTATCAACAAGAATTTGTGTATTTTTAGGTAGTACTATTGGTAATTTTAATGAAGCAGAATGCGATCGCTTTATTGAGTTAATTACTAACTCTTTAAATGTAGGAGATTACTTTTTGTTAGGAATAGATTTACAGAAACCCCTTGCAATTTTAGAGGCTGCCTATAATGATAGTCAAGGGATCACTGCTGCTTTTAATTTGAACATTTTACACCATCTTAATTGGCGGTTTGATGGTGATTTTGATTCTGGTTTATTTGAACATCAAGCTATCTATAATGAATTGGAAAATCAAATTGAAATGTATTTAATTTGTCAGCGATCGCATAGTGTCAGATTAGCAGCATTGGATTTAAAAATTAATTTTAGGGAAGGAGAAAAGATTTTAACAGAAATTTCTCGTAAGTTTAATTTAGAGGAAAAGTCAGTATATTTGAATAGCAAAGGTTTAAAAGTAAATGCTACTTATACTGATGATAAAAATTGGTTTGGGTTGCTGTTGTGTCAGAAATAATTACCCCTTAAAAAACAATATAGGGACGTATTATGACACGTCCCTATACTAGATATTTATTTACCGCGGAAGGCGGTCAACCGCAAGCCCTGCCTTTTCAAGGCAGGGAACGGTTGACTAAGCTAATGTGAGATTAGTAATCGAAGTCGCCACCACCAGGAGCAGCAGCAGATTTATCTTTTTCAGGTTTATCAACTACGATGCACTCAGTAGTCAAGACCATACCTGCAATAGAAGCAGCATTTTGTAATGCGGAACGAGTTACTTTTGCAGGATCGACAATACCAGCTTGAAGCAGATCAACAAAGTCGTTGTTAGCAGCATCATAACCAACGTTGAACTCTTTTTCTTTGACTCTTTCTGCTACTACTGCGCCGTTTTGTCCAGCGTTTTCGGCAATTCTTTTCAATGGAGCAGTGAGGGCGCGAGCTACGATTAATGCCCCAGTTAAACCTTCATGTTCCAGGTTGGATTTCGCCCAAGCTTCCAAGTCAGGAGCAAGATGCGCTAGGGTAGTACCACCACCAGGTACGATACCTTCTTCTACTGCTGCTTTAGTAGCGTTGATCGCATCTTCTAGGCGCAATTTGCGGTCTTTCATTTCAGTTTCGGTAGCAGCACCAACTTTAACTACTGCAACACCACCACTGAGTTTTGCTAAACGCTCTTGAAGTTTTTCTTTGTCGTAAGAAGATTCAGTTTCTTCCATTTGACGACGGATTTGCTCGCAACGCGCTTTAACGTCTTTTTCATTACCTTCAGCAACGATGGTAGTGCTGTCTTTGGTAATGGTGATACGACGAGCTGTACCTAGCATCTCAATCTTAGTACTTTCTAGTTTGAGTCCTGCATCTTCAGAGATTAGCTGACCGCCAGTTAATACGGCAATGTCTTCTAACATTTGTTTTCTGCGATCGCCGAATCCAGGAGCTTTAACAGCAGCTACGTTTAGTACACCACGAAGACGGTTAACTACTAGGGTTGCGAGAGCTTCTTTTTCGATGTCTTCAGCCAAGATTAATAAAGTTTTACCTTGACGTGCTACTTGTTCTAGTACAGGTACTAAATCTTGCACTAAAGTGATTTTCTTATCAGTGATTAGAATAAAAGGCTCTTCTAAAACTGCTTCCATGCGCTCAGTGTCAGTAGCGAAGTAAGGAGAGATATAGCCTTTATCGAAGCGCATACCTTCGGTAATCTCTAATTCGGTAGTCATGGACTTACCTTCTTCTAAAGAGATAACCCCTTCCTTACCCACTTTGTCCATAGCTTCTGCAATCATGGCACCAACTTCTTCGTCGTTACCGGCAGAAATCGAACCAACTTGAGCGATCGCTTTAGAATCTTCTACAGGTTTAGCGTGTTCTTGAATTTTGGCAACTAAATGCTCCGTAGCTTTATCAATTCCGCGTTTTAGAGCGATGGGGTTAGCACCAGCAGCTACGTTACGCAGACCTTCTTTAACGATAGCGTGAGCCAGTACAGTTGCTGTGGTAGTACCGTCTCCAGCTACATCATTAGTCTTGGAAGCAGCTTGACGAATTAAGGATACCCCAGTATTCTCGATATGATCTTCTAATTCGATTTCTTTGGCAATTGTCACCCCATCGTTGACAATTTGGGGTGCGCCAAATTTCTTCTCTAATACTACATTACGCCCTTTGGGACCAAGAGTTACAGCTACGGATTCTGCTAGAAGGTCAATACCTTTTTCTAGAGCGCGACGAGCTTCATCGTTGTAGATAATTGATTTTGCCATGACAGTGTTTTCCTAATATTTGTGGTGTATAAGTGTTGAAATAGCTAATAGCTTAAAAGGAATCTTGGAGTTTCGTAATTCATATTTTTGAAGTATGGAAGACAAAACAAGATAGTAGTCAATTAACTAGGAAACTGCTGCAAGGATATCTTTTTCAGAAAGTAGTACATAATCATCACCACCGAGTTTGATATCAGTACCAGCATACTTGGAGTAAAGTACTTTATCTCCTACTTTGACTTCAAGAGGAGTAAAGCTACCGTCATCATTACGTTTGCCAGGTCCTACTGCTGCCACTTCACCTACTTGGGGTTTTTCTTTAGCGGTATCGGGAAGTAAAATCCCACCAGAAGTTTTTTCTTCAGATGCACTAACTTTGACAAAAACGCGATCGCCTAAAGGTTTGACGGTAGAAACATTAATACTAATAGCTGCCATAGGGAATCCTCCTAACAAAAATCAAGACTTATGTTGATTGTCGGTCTAAATATCGTTGCAGTAAGAATGCTTTAGATTATCTTTAGCACTCTCACCTTACGAGTGCTAATTTAGCTAACTGAGATGGAGGATGGCAACTACCTTTTTAGTGCGGGTTACCGTACAAATTTGCCCTATAGACAAGTTTAAACCAGATGACACTCAGAGACTTTAATACAATTACGACCCTGTTGTTTGGCTTGGTAACAAGCTGCATCTGCACTATGAATGATACTAGTAAGACTTTCTGAATCTGAGGTGATTTGAGTCAGACCAATACTGACACCAATGGAAAAAGTATGTTCTTTCCAAATGAAACGGAAATCATCAATTGCTTGTCGAATCTTATCGGCAATTTTCATGGCTTTGGTAACAGGACAGCCATAGAGTAAGATCCCAAATTCATCCCCACCCAACCGAGCCAGAATATCCGATGAACGAACTTGTTGACTGAATATATTACTTACTTGTCGTAATATTTCATCCCCAGCAGTGTGACCACAAGTATCATTGACAATTTTGAATCGGTCTAAATCCAGATAGCAAAAAACGTGTTGGGAGTCTTTTTCCTTAGCTAATGCGATCGCATGAGTTAGTTTGTGTTCAAATTTACGACGATTATATAATCCTGTTAAAGGATCGTGACTGGCTTGCCAAGACAGTTCATGGGTTAAAGCACGAGATTCGCTTACATCCCGAAAAATCATCACACCCCCAATAATTTCCTCCTGGTTGTCTCGAATAGCAGCAACAGAATTTTCAATAATATACTCAGTCCCATCACGAGCAATTAACAAAGCGTAACTGACTGAACTACCATCTTGTTTTTTTTCCAAAACCTCCGTCACTGGATTAGTTTTGGGTTCTCGTGTATGTTCGTCCACAAGACTCAAAATTTCAGATAAGCAAGAACCTATCGCTTCACTAGCAGGGCAATGGGTTAATTTTTCAGCTATGGAGTTAAAGTTGACAATATTTCCCAGAGTATCAGTAGTGATTACTGCATCCCCTATAGACTGTAAAGTCACTTGAGCCAGTTCTTTTTCTTGTTTTAATTGATTGATTTTTTCTTCCAATTCTTCCTCTAATGTTTCGATGACACTAAAAAGTTCTGTGGGGTCAAGAATTCTCAATATGTTTAGTTGAGAGACAATACCTTTTAGTTCTCCCTGTTTCCCTGTAATTACCAGCCTTCGTACCCGCAATTTTGCCATTTGTTCTTTGACTTGCATCAGAGAGTCAGTGATTTTCATAGATACCAGGGGGCTACTCATCACCATTTGAGCCTTGGTTTTGACTAAATCTAGTCCTAAAATTTGAAATTGAACGATATCTCTGGCTGTGACAATACCCACGGGAATCAGAAGTGAGGTTGAATCTGGTGGGTTATTTTCTGAAGGTTTTTCTTCTGTAATCACAACACAAGTACTAGACTTTTCTGCCATCATTTGAGACAAATGTAACATTGATGTATCTATCGGCGCATAGAGAACTTCAGTGGTAATTGCTTCTTTTACACAACGAAATTTGAGCAAACTAGAAGGACGTAAAGTCCGACAAATACTTTCTACTGTAATGACTCCTTCTAACTTGTCATAATCTCCAATAACAGGAAGATGGCGAATCTGATTATTTCTAAGAATTGAGACCAAGTTACTCACATTAGCAAAATCAGATTTTTTGAGAGTGATGAGTTCAGTGGTCATCACAGCTTCTACTGTTACTTGCGTTAAATCAATGTTTGCTGCGGTTAATCTAACAATATCAGTTTCAGTTAAAATTCCTACAAGCTTTGACTCTTTTACTATTAGAATATAGTTGTAACGTACAGGATTTTCACTATTTGTTGAACTAATGTAAGTAATAGCTTCTTTTAGGTTAACAAGAGAATCTACAATAGGCGGATTTACTTCAATTAATTCTTCTAAGTCAAAAGAATTATAGTTCGGGGAGTATTCTACCACAACTAAAAAGTTAGAATTTAGATTGATATTTTTTCAATCATACCCTACTCTTTACTAGAATTTTACATTTATCAAAAGTCAAGAATTAATTAAGATTGATGGGCAAGGAAATAGAGCGTAAATACTTAGTCAAAAATAATGATTGGAAAAGCCTAGCTCCAGGTGTTGTTTATCGTCAGGGTTATATTGCCACAGTAGGGAAACAAACAGTAAGAGTAAGAATTGTTGGAAATCAAGGTTATTTAACTATTAAAGGAGAAAATATTGGAGCAACTCGCTCAGAGTTTGAATATCCTATACCAGTGAAAGATGCAGCAGAAATGCTAGATACTTTATGCGATCATCCACTAATTGAAAAAACTCGCTACAAAATACCAATAGGAGATTTGATCTGGGAAATAGACGAATTTACAGGAGAAAATAAAGGGTTAATTATTGCAGAAGTAGAATTACAATCTGAGAATCAAGTAATTGAATTACCCCCATGGATTGATCGACAAGTTAGGGATCCTAAATACTATAATTCTAGCCTAGCCAAATATCCATATAGTCAATGGAAACCAGATAATAATTATTAGTTTTTCTTCTGTTAATATTTTTTATAACGAAATGTGTTGAAATATTACCTTAAAGCTAATATACTATTTAATTATAAGTTTTATTTAATATTCAATCAAGCAATTATCTAGATTATTCTTTTTTGAATTAGTCGTAGAATATTGTCTAAACCAATCACATTTGTCCAATTCTCAAAAATCTTATTTAATATTATGGAACTAATCGGTTCTTCCATGAAATTCGTGATTCCCCTGATACTGATTTTTACCAGTATTCGCTCTAAAGATCCGAGCGTAACTCAAATTACTGGGATGGTTGGGGTTATAATTTTCTTTTGTAGTTTTTTTATTATGCCTGTGTTGATAAAACTAGCCATAATAGGGATTCTCGGATTAGCTTGGCTATTAGTAGGCGATAGCATAATTTTATATTTCCATCGTTTATTCAGTAAATAGTTAACAACAAAGTTTATAATTCTCCTATACTTATAGGGTGATCTTTATCACCTAATAATAGATACTTTCCTACGTAGCAGGATATTTAGTGAAGCTTCTACCACCTGCTAACGTGAGGAAGTTGCCACTGGTCAATTAAGATGCGTTGAGAGATAATAAAGCTTAAGCCAACTTTGATAATAGGGATCTTGAAGAGATGATACTGTTGGCAAAAGTAATCGAAAAAGATTCAAATATAATATGACTCGACCGACTAGTACAAAGGCTCTATAATACGGCAGACAGGTTCTCAAATATTACACGGAAGAGGGGACTAATTTCCAAGTATTAAACTTATCCATTTACTGAATAGCATTAAAATAAGCAGAATTTCTGGCTTGTTCTGCATATTGAGTGTTGATTTTAATTGCCCGTTGTAAGTTATCCGCTGCCAATGAAACTTGATTTAGCAAAGCATAGCAAATTGCTTTGTTATAGTAAGCTCTTCCATCATTGGAATAGATCTCTAAAGCACGATCGCAACTAGCTATTGCAGCTTCATAACGTTGTAGCTTAATCAGGATTTCACTTCTATAATTCCAAGCTTTAGATAATCGAGGATTCAATTCTATTGCCTTGTCAAAAGAAATCAAAGCATCTTCGTACCGTTCTAGCATCTCTAAAGCCATCCCGCGATTCATCCAAGCTATCCCATCCTCTGATTGAATTTGCACCGCACGTTCAAAAGATTCAAAAGCTGCTTCGTGTTTGAGTAACATACCCAAAGCCACACCCCGATCTACCCAAGCTTGGGAGTAGTCTGGTCGAATTTCCAATGCCCGATCATAACTTGCGATCGCATCTTGATAACGTTTGATGCGCCTGAAAGTAAGACCCCGATTGCACCAAGCTTCTGCAAAATTAGGTGCAATTCTGACTGCTTTGTTAAAAGCTGAGATTGCACTTTCATATTTTTGTAACTCTCTTAAAGCGATCCCGCATTGATTCCAAGCCTTGGGGTTGTCTGGCTGGACTTCTAAAGCTTGTTCATACCTTGCGATCGCATCCTGGTAATTTTCCTGAGCTAATAGCTGATTTCCTTGGGCGATAAGATCATCCACATTGAGAAATAACTCAGGATGATTCTGTTGAAGATGTTCTAATGGTTGACTAAGGTTTTGCAGATTTTGTTGGATTTCAGTTAAGGCAGAAGTAAACAATTCTTGTGGGTTAATTTGGGCTAAATCTGTTAGGATTTCGTCTTTCTGAGTTTGGGCATCTGTATATATTTGGGAAAGTTCCCCAGCATTCTTAGTTTGCATCTGCTTGAGATTTTGTATGATTAATTCTTGACGCTGTTTTATTTCTGATTGTGCTGCGGTAAATTCTTTACTAACTTCAGTTTGTAATTGGACTAAATTTTGTAGTACTTTCTCTTTTTGAGCTTGAATTTCTGAGTTTTCTTGAGATACGCGACTAGTAAATTCCCTTTCTAGCTGGTGCAATGTTTCAAGAGTCTGCTTAATTTTGTCTTCAATTTGAGATTGTGAATCTAATAGTTGATTAGGTAGCTCTCTAGATAAATTTTCTAGATTCTTAATTGCTAGTTCCTGTTGTTGCTGAACTTTTTCGATAGTACTGGTTTCTAATTGGGAGATTTGTCTAGCGAATTTCGATTCTAGTTGACTGAGACTTCGTACAATGAGATCTTTTTCTTGTTCTACTTCTACTTGCAGCTTAGATAAATTTTCTGTGAAACTAATTTGTTCTAGTTCTAGCTTTTGCAAGATATTATCTTGTTTTTCACGAACTTTTGGGGGCAAACTAGAAAGCTTAGTAGTAAAGTCAGAGACTTGATTAGTCAAATCCTGAAGCAGAGATTTTTTTTCTGCTTTGGTTGCATTTTGCAATTGAGTGAGTTGTAACTCAAACTCACTAGCTGATGTTTTTAGTTTCTCAACTAGGTTTTTTTGTTTTTCCTCAACCTCTGTCTGAATTAAATTAAACTGAGGAGTCAAATCAGAGCTTAATTTTGCCCAATTTTGGAGAATAATATCTCTTTGCTGCTCAGTGTTGGTTTGAAGTGCTCTTAGTTGATCTTTAAATTCAGCTTCTAAATTGGCTAATGTTGCTTCATAGGTATTTATTTTGATGTTGATACTCTTTAGCCCCTGTTGTTGGGTACCAGTAAGTTCGGATAATAGTCTAGAGATAGTTTTTCGTTTTTGAGCTAATTCTTGCTGAAAATCTTCTGCCTCTCCCTCTAACTGATTACTCATTTGTTCAGCATTTTGTTTAATCTGTTGTAAATCTTGAGTAATACTGTTGAGTTGAGATTTAGCCGTTGCTAGTTCCTGAAGATTAGTACTGACAAGATTAGCAATCTCTTGAACCACTGCTCTCCTTAATAGCCACAAAGACGCGATCGCTACTATTAATAGTAATGCCAAAGTAGCTAAAATTATCAAATTAAATTGGGTTATAGTTCGGCTAAAGAAGCGATTAGCTTCTGCTTCAATTTGTTGTTGAAGTTGCTTGTTTAATAGTGGTTGTGCTGTTTGTGACGACTCTGCTAAGGAAATTTGGGGAGCAGCAATTGTTTGAGCATCAGCCCAAACTGTAGATATTAAACAGACTATCAAAACTACACTCCCCTGTAACAACCAAAGCCTCCAGTTGAAATCTTTGTTGCTCATCCAAATACCTCTGTCTATAAATCACATGATTCCACTACTTACTCCAGGTTAATCAAAATAAGCAAGGGTTTTCCAAGAAAACTAAAAATAGACAAAGGCATTTATCCGATAAATCTAGAAATTATCTTATTCTTTAGCTCAATCTAAATAGCCAGATAATCCCGCAGAACTAAAATATTTTTGTGTCTAAGCTGGAGTAAAGCTCGATTTTGTAGCTGACGTACTCGTTCCCGACTAAGATTGAGTCTCTCACCAATAGCTCCTAAAGTCCATTCTTTTTCATCGAATAAACCAAAGCGCAGAGATATAACTTCTCTTTCTTTGGGATTCAGTTCTGCCAGCATCTTCTGCAAGTCTTGTTTCATTGAATCTTGAATTACATTATCCGACGGCAAAGGAGATTTGTCCTCAAACCCACAGCATTAGCCCATTCCTGATAACTAAGGAAAAGTAATTATCTTAGATCGGGAACGACCAGTATAAAAGTCAGGGAATTCAAACATTTTAGTGACATCATATTTTTCTCGTTGGTTGACTATCCTCTGTCTAAGTAGGAATCAATCACAGCTGAAAAAATTAAGTTTCAGAGAATAATTGAGCATTTTTCCCTAATTAATCGGAAAAATCTCACCAAGATTCAAAGTTTAATTTCACGAAAATTTACCCAGACCAAACTACAAACAATTGGGATTTCCGTAGAAACCAGTACTTGATCATTTTACATAAGAGGACTTTGGGTGTTTTTACTGTGGAGAAATCAAGGAATCAAACAGCTTAATAAAAAAATATTTTCTACTATCTTGCTTAAATGAGCTGGGATAAATCATGGTTAACCAATGTAAAACTTATCTTCTGTCTTTAATTTGCTGCTCCTCCCATCTGGATAATTAGCCACTTAACTTGTATTTTGAGGCTGATTATTCTGAGTCTATGTTTGTTGTTTTATGACTCTCTATTTCTTCTCGATTCTTTCTTTTAATACCGACAAGCCAGCCAAGAACGGCAAAATCACCTGAATTCATCCACTCTTACTTCCAAATACTTAATCACCTAGTAGTAGTCAATTATGAACCCAAAATTATCTATCAATAGTTATTTATTTATAATTCAGAGATATCTAGAATAATGGAAATTAGATGGAAAAAACTATTAACTAACAGTTTAGTTTGGATAACTGCCGAGATTTTATTGAATTGTCTGGGACTAGACACTATAGCTGACTATAGTGAATTTGTATTTGATAGAAATGCGATCTATATCAGCAAAATTTATCTGTAAATAACTAATTATTGTAGGAGACAAGGATACCGCTTCCCATAAAATAAGCCAGCCCCGTACCGCTTAGCGTGTCGGGGTTTGGTAATTCACTTCCTTTTAAAAAATCAAAAGACAATGGGATGCCAGCTACCATGAAGACCATAGGGTATGTGATGTTTCAGATGAAGTAAAGCTACAGCTTCTCCCTCTAGATTTTGTCCATCCAGAATTGCTAGGGTAGAGCGATGATTTTTGCCGTCATAAACTAAAGTTAGAACCCATCCTTCATCTTCTGCTACAGCGTTAGGTTTAGGGACAAAGATTGGTTCGCTTACATAACCATGGGGTGCAAAAGAATGTAACTGGCGTTCTCCTGTTACTAAATCCAACTTCAAAATTCCTTGCAATGGTGCGTTTCTTCCCGTATCTTGATCCGCAGCACCAATAAATAGATAGCGATATTCCCTTCCTACTTTATCAGGATTGACACTAGGAAACTCACAACAACTACTTTCAATCATTTTCTTGGTTACGCTGCCGTCAGATAAGTTGAAAGTAAATCGCCACAGTTGTCCTGGATCTAAGTTATTAAAATCTACTTCTTTATAATTACTATCAGGTTGTACCTGAGGTAGGGAAGCATAGGTAATGGAATCGATACAAACTCGCTCTTCAACTTCAAAGGCATTGGCATGATGAAAGACAAAACCCGACTCTACACTAAAAGTTTTAACTTCTTTGTTATTGGGGTCACGGGGGATTAGTATGACACTGGTTGGTTTTTGGGGTTGAAACTCCACACATTCTCCTGCGCCTTTTAAACCAAAGAGAAAGGGTAAAGGGTTAAAGTTAACTGGGTTTTGGAAGAAAATACAATAGTGGGGCGTAATCGCAAAGTCGTGAATAAAGGAGAATCCAGGAATACTATGAGAATGACGACGCAATAGTTTACCATCGGGGGCAATTTCAAAGATGGTAATTTTGCTCGAAAGTCCTGGTTCAATAGCAAAATTAACTAAGCAAGGCTTTCCTCCATCTAGTTCGCAACTGGGATCGATCCAAGGATGAGCCGAAAAAGAATCTCCTGGCTGTAAGATACCATCAAGGTAATCTATTCCTTTGGTTTCTAAGGTTTTGGGGTCTAAGGCGTGGGGTTCAGCTGCTTCCCAAAGAGCCAGCAGTTTATCTCCCCAGTGAATTACATTAGTGTTAGCAATATTTTTGAGCTTAATATCAAAGATATTATTTAACCAACCACCAGGCTTTTTAGTGCCAAATACTCCTCGATATAATATCTTTTGAGCTTTTTTTTCTTCAAGATAATATTCTGTTTCCACAAAACGATTGCGAAAATAAGCTTTACCATCTTGAAAGCTAAAAGAACAAATCATGCCATCTCCATCAAAGGGATGATGTATGGGAGTGCCTGCAATATCTAATAAGCCAGGACCATTACGAAATAGAGTTCCTGTTAAATCTGGGGGAATTTCTCCCACAATATCTTCTATAGCGTATTCAAATTCTTGGGGTTGAGATTCGTAACCTCTTTGCCATTCTTCAAGGTAATAAGATGGATTTGGTTGGGATTTTGCGATCGCGTTTTTCATGAAGTAATATTAAGTAGTCCATCTACAGAATAGTCATTTCTGAAAAAGCTGTCTATTTTCTAATTGCTAGCAGACTAGTTGGATCAAGGGAATTGTTTAAAGATAGAATGGCGAGATGAGTTATATGGATACAATGACTACAGAAATAGAACAGTCGGCATCTCAACAAGAGATTGTAGAATTAGCACCCAATTATAGAATCCCGATCTTTCTGCTGATTTCAGCAATTCCCCTGTTTTTGGTGAATATTATTGTGGCTGCTGTTATATCGATCTTGGGTCTATTTTTGACGGTTCAGACTATACTTATCAGGTTGCAATTTAGTGAAACAGCTTTGGGTGTATATCGTTCAGGTAATATAATTCGTTCTTTTCCCTACAGTGAATGGACAAATTGGCGTATTTTTTGGCAACCAGTTCCTATTCTGTTCTATTTTCGGGAAGTTAATAGCATTCATTTCTTGCCGATTATTTTTGATGCTAAAACTTTGGTTGATTGTTTAGAAAAGTATTGCCCTCAAAAGTAATAAAGTATTTAGATCAATAAAATTACTATACTAGCTACTACTCTCAATGAATTCTGAAAATAACCCTATTCCCGAATCAAACTCCCCTGTTAATGATGATGTTCAAGATTTAGCAGATAGTGATAATAATGCTGCTGATTCGACAAAAGACATTGAATCCACTACAAAACCAGTAAATTCAGGTAAAATAATGGCTGAAACTACTGATATATGGGCAGATGATACAGAAGTGAGTTCTACAGTTACAGCCTCAGAAGTAGCTCCGAAAGAACCATCAGATTCAGAACCAGAAGAAATTGTTACGGACGAACTAATAGAAACCTTAACTCCAACCCAATTAGTAGCAGATAGTTGGCTAGAAGAGGAAACTGTCAGCGAACAATCTGAGACTGAAGAGACTCAACCAGAATCAACTTCTGATGATTTAGCAATCCTAAAACAGCAAAAAGCTAATTTAAAAAAAGAAATCCAGAAACTACAAAACCAAAAAGAAACCTTAGTTTTACAGCAACTGCGAGAGACTCAAGAAACTATCGGGCGTATGGTGGAAGAGGGAATGAAAGAACTCAAATCCCGCAAGAACGAGTTGCTAATTGATATTGAGAAACTAGAACGCAGAAGAGAACGAATCCGCCAAGAAATGAAAACCACTTTTGCTGGTTCATCTCAAGACTTGGCAGTACGAATACAAGGTTTTAAAGAATATTTGGTAGGGAGTTTGCAAGACTTAGCTACAGCAGCAGAACAACTTAAACTACCTTCGGTGGAACCCAGACCCCAATCCAGGGAACCAAGACGTTCCAGACCTGCTGAACCCCGAAAAGCACCAGAAGCCCAATTTACTGAAAGGGCATTTGCAGAACAAACTCGGAAAATTCGCCAAATTTTAGAGCAATATCGCACTAGACCTGATTATTATGGTTCTCCCTGGCAATTAAGAAGGACTTTTGAGCCAATTCATGCGGAAAAAGTTCAAGATTGGTTTTTTACTCAAGGGGGAAGAGGGGCGATCAAAGGTATGGATAGCCGATTGCAAAATATTTTGATCGCTTCAGCTATTGTCTCTGTATTACATCGTCTATATGGCGATCGCTGTCGCAATTTAATTTTAGTGGATACTCCCGAAAAACTGGGAGAATGGCGTAGAGGGTTACAAGACTGTTTGGGAATTTCTCAGACGGATTTTCGCTCAGATCGAGGTGTAGTTTTATTTGACTCCCCCGAAGTTCTGGAACAAAGAGCAGAACGCCTCTTAAAAGATAAACTATTACCGTTAATCATTATTGATGATAGTGAAGGGTTAATTAATTTATCCTTACTGAGATTTCCTCTGTGGTTGGCTTTTACTCAAGAACCGCGCTCTAATCAATCGGGATATTTATATTAAAGTCTGGAAGTAAATTTATGATCGCTGCATTAACTATTAGTCTATTGCTGGTTTTAGTGGGTTATTTGTTTGGTTCTACTCCCACTGGCTATCTAGCAGGAAAGTATCTACAAGGAATTGACATTAGAGAACATGGTTCTGGCTCAACTGGTGCAACCAATGTTCTGCGAACTATGGGTAAACTTCCTGCGATCGCTGTTTTTGCGATCGACGTATCCAAAGGAGCATTAGCAGTTTTATTGGTTAAAGCCTTTTACAGATACGATAGTGGTGATTTGTTGCCCCCAAGTTGGAAATTTTGGCTAATAACCATTGTTGCTATATCTGCAATCATTGGTCATAGTAAATCCATTTGGCTGGGATTTACGGGGGGAAAATCTGTTGCTACTAGTTTGGGAATTTTAATAGTAATGAGTCCTTTACTAGCCCTCGGAACATTTGCCACTTTTGCTGTTTCTTTAGCACTATCTCGTATTGTTTCCTTGAGTTCAATTATGGGTGCAATAGCAGTTACAATTTGCGCCATCCTACTACAACTTCCCATCCCCTACATAATCTTTGCCAGTATAGCGGGACTCTATATCATTCTCCGTCATCGCACCAATATTCAACGATTACTAGCAGGAGAAGAACCGAAAATTGGTCAAAAACTGCAAGAAAATAGCTAGTTTGTTGATTGTTGATTGTTGATAGTTAATTACTGTTATCTACTACCTCCTACCCACTACCTACTAACCACTACCTTCCCTAAGCAGAAAACTTTTTCGCCTCAATCCTATTTATCCAAAGAAATGTAAATTTCTGCGATATACCTTTTCAAACCATCGATAAGTCTATAGTAAATCGGATTTATGGAGAAAATTCCTGATGAAACTTACTACAGACATATTACGGAGCAAGGGAAGAATACCGATTGTCCCCCATAAATTTTCGAGGCAAAAGTTAATTGCAAAAATTGTAATCTGGTTAACTGCTGAAATTTTGTTAAGCTTTTTGGGTTTAGATGACTTGGCAGATTATAGTGAGTTCATTTACGAAAAACCGATAGAAATTTTAATAGCTTAAAGGTAAAAATAAGTTACTTAGCCAAAAATCTAAGAAATCACCTATTTACCTTACTTACTTTCCCTCAAGAAAAAGCTACAAATAATAGAAATAATTATTTCTTTACTACAAAAAAAGTCAAAAAATAGCGATTTTACATTATAAGCTCCCTAGAATCATAATATTAATCTTTAATAATTAATAGCTTAATAAAAAAATCCATGAGACATTATGTTAAGTTTTAAAATCATCCAATCTTGTATAGATGTTATATCGAACTTACCTACAAAAGATTTGGAATTGGGTTTTTCTTTTTCTAGTCCAATACTTGCTAGTCTTGGATTATTCTTAATTACTAATTCCACTTCAGCACAAAATGTTCCACCGTCAAACATTCCGCCATCATTACCACCCCAAACGGAACCAGTAAAACCCGAAACTTTACCATCTCTAGAACAAATATTACCAGAACTAGAACAAATAACCCCAGATGATTCTCCTAATATAATTGAGGATGTTCCTGATACAGTTTTTATCAGGAAGTTTGAAATAGTTGGTAGTACAGTTTTTACTCCCGAAGAATTAGCAGAAGTTCTAAAACCTTATACTTTACGTCGTCTTTCGTTTACCGAAATATTAGCAGCACAACAAGCAATTGATCGCCTCTATCTTGACAATGGTTATATTACTTCGGGAACATTTATTCCACCCCAAAAATTAGAAAATGGGATTATTACCATTGAAGTGGTAGAGGGAAAAGTCGAAGCGATTAATATTGAGGGTTTAGATAGATTAAATCAAGGATATGTTCGCAGTCGCCTCAAAATTGCCACCAAAGCACCCTTGAATAGGGATAAGTTATTAAATGCTTTGCAAGTATTGCAATTAGACCCGTTAATTGAGAATCTGGCTGCGGAATTAACCGCAGGAACAAGACCAGGAAGCAGTATTCTAGAATTGAATCTACAAGAAGCGGATCATTTTGATTTAGTTTTTAGTTTTGATAATTATCGTGCTCCCAGTGTGGGGACAGACCGCCGTCAAGTACAATTAACTCATCGTAATCTCTTGGGTTTTGGCGATCGCATTAACGCTGCATATATTAATACTGATGGGAGCGATTCTCTCAACGATCTTAGTTATACTCTTCCCATCAATCCCTACAACGGTAGTCTTAGTTTTCGCTTTAGCTACACTGATAACGAAATTATCGAAGAACCTTTCGATAGATTTGATATTGAATCGGAAAACACCACCTATGAATTTACTTATCGCCAACCTCTATTACAGAAACCCACAGAAGACTTTTCTATTGGATTAACTTTCTACAGAAATGACTCTTCTAGTACTTTTAGAGGAGAACCATTTCAAATATCTCGAAGTACAGAACCTGATGGAAAAACTCACATTAGTGCGCTGCGTTTTTTCCAAGAATATACAACTCGTAATGCGACTCAAGTTTTAGCTTTGCGTTCTCAGTTTAGTCTAGGTATAAATGTTTTTGACGCTACTATTAATGATGGAGATGTACCCGATAGTGAATTTGTTGCTTGGAGAGGACAAGCACAATATTTAAAACTACTTAGTCCCAATATTACTTTACTATTGCGATCAGACATACAATTTGCCAATGAAGCCTTAGTTCCTACAGAACAATTTAGTTTAGGGGGTGCTTTAAGTGTTAGGGGTTATCGTCAGGATGTTTTATTAGGAGACAACGGCTTATTTAACTCCGCCGAACTGAGATTTACTGTACTCCGTATTCCTAAATGGAAAGCCAACCTACAATTAACACCCTTTTTTGATTTTGGTAAAGTTTGGAACTCCGATGATATCACTTTAAACACCAATACTTTAGTCTCCACTGGTATTGGATTACGTTTACAAATTAACGATTATTTCGCTGCACGTTTAGATTACGGAATTCCCTTAGTAGATTTAGAAACAAATGGTGACACATTACAAGAAGATGGATTTTACTTTTCCCTAGAATTAAAACCATTTTAAACAGGAATAAACACTAACTGAATTAACATACCAACAAAACCCCCCTTATGCGAAGCGGTATCCTTTAGGACAACCTCAACAAATAACCCAAAAACACCAAACAAAGAACCCCTCTGTGTACTTATGCGAAGCGGTATCCTTTAGGACTGCGGTTCATCAAAAAATAACCTATGAGGCAAACAAACAAGACCTAAGACCTAAATTAATCAACCATGAAGCAAACAAAAAAAATATTATTACTTCTAACAACATTCACTTTAGTTTTATCAAATCCCAAGCTAAATAATGTTTCTGCCACAGAACAAGAAGCACAACAACTATATGAACAAAATAGATATTCAGAAGCAATTAATATACTACAAAAAGACATTAAAAACTATCAACAATCAGGAGATATTATCGGAAACGCGATCGCGACTCGTAATTTAGCTTTGATTTATCATAAATTAGGCAATTGGGAACAAGCAGAAACAACCCTTGCTGAAGCAGAAAATATTATTAATAATCTAGAAAATAAATCGGCAAAAAGTCAGTTATTAGCTCAGATATTAGAAGTAAGAGGACAGATTGAATTATCTTTAGGGCGATCGCAGCAAGCCTTGGAAACTTGGCAACAAGCCACCTCTTTGTATGAACAACAAGAAAACATTACAGGATTTACTCAAAGTAAAATTTATCAAGCTTATGCTTTACAAGCCTTGGGTTTATATTCTCAAAGTATTAAAACTCTTACCGATATTAACAATCAGCTAAAAACAGAACCAGATAATTTAATTAAAGCTCAAGCTTTGCTCAATACAGGTAATGTTTTAAATCGCATCGGAAAATACAAGGTCGCTAAAACTGTCCTAGAATCCAGCCTAAATATTGCAGAAAAAATAAACAACAAAGCAATCATAGCCGATACATTCTTAAGTTTAGGAAATAATGCCAGATTTCAAGAACAATTAGAGCCAG
>JASJDF010000053.1 GCA_030065715.1 Xenococcaceae cyanobacterium MO_188.B19
GTTCTAAATAATATGGAAAAAGAAATAAAAGATTTAACTAATTATCATTGGTTAAATAATAGTTGATTTAAAGTAGGTTTTCTGAACCGGATTTAGTATCAATAGTATTTTTGACTAACTAAACAGCAAAGTTTCAACTTTTACCTAAATTTACATTACCAACCAGTTGAAGATTACAGGTCAAGAGTCTCTGGGGGTGAAGACAGATGCAAGTTAAATGGAAAAAATTACTACTCAACTTAATCATTTGGCTCGCTGCTGAGGTAGTACTCACCTTTCTAGGACTCGATAACATGGCAGACTATAGTGAGTTTATTTTTTCAGATATTTCTCAGAGAGAGGTGAAAATAAGCTGCTAGATAAATATTGAGTACTCTAAAGCCTTTGGCTTTGATGTTGAAGCCAATCCAGAGTAAAAACTTTCTGATAAATAGGATTAAACATAACGAGATGTTGATCTTGCTGTTTTACAATGCCTGAAAGCAACAACTCTCTTTGTAAATTGCTAGAATCAATAATAATTTTACCTTCAGTTAAGATTTGTTGTAATAACTCAGATAAATCAGCAGCATTCTGACTTTGAAGCAATCTATCGCGGATGGTTCTGAGATGTTGAGGTTCATCTTGAGATTCCCAATTATTAATAATGCGAGTTTGGACTAATCTAGCAACCCATTCTCGCTCTTTGCCTGGGGTAGGCTCAGATTGAGCATCTAGGAGAAGATTACATAGTTTCTGAGTTAAGAAAGGTTGTCCTCCCGTCCAGTGCAAGACCTCTTGAATTAGTATCGCTGCTGGCGCATATTTAGACTCTAATCCTTTAATCAACGGTTGTATTTCTTCCTGTTGAAAAGCTCCCAAAGTGATAGCATGACCCAGATTAAAAGGAGTACTATTACGATCTTTAATCAAACTGGATGGTGTTGCCACTCCCACAAGACAAAAACTCAAGCGATGATATTCAGCATTATCGGCTCTGGCATTATAAAAAGCTCTAATCGCTGCAAAGAAACTATCGGTAGAGAATTTGAGACTCAGAGTACTATCTATTTCATCGATAAAAATAATGATGTTACTGTGAATTTGTTTTAATAAAATCTGTTCGATAAATTCAATTAATTTCTGGACTGGAGAGAGAAAATCCAGATTTCGCCACCATTGTCTCAAATTAAATTTATCTGCAAGATGGAATTGATTAACTAACTTATAAATTAATCCTGCATACCATTGTTCTTCCGTAATGTTGCTGCTCCCAATAGCTGTTAAATCGATAGCAACGCAAGTATATCCTTCTTGTCTAAGTTGCTCAATGATTTGAACTCTAAGGCTAGATTTACCCATATGACGAGAATTGAAAACATAACAGAATTCTCCTCTTTTGAGAGCTTGATATAAATCTCGGTCAGCTTGTCTGACTACATAGCTAGGAGAATTGGCTTTAAGACAACCCCCTACTTGATATTCATAGGTTTTGTTGGCTTCTTGTTGTCTTAAGAGTGCATTTTCAATGGCGATCGCAGCTTGGGCTGAGATAAGTTTAACTATTTCTAATCGATCTTCGTTAAAAACACCGTCTGCAAGATTATTTTCGAGATACAAAATACCAATAGTTTTACCTTGACTGAATAGAGGTAAACATAAAACGGATTTAATCTGATGTTGTTGAATGTAGGGATCAACCTTAAATAACTCTGCTGAAGAGGCGTTATCTAGAACCAGGATTTCTTGAGTACGTTGAACATAGTTAATGATTCCTTCTGGATAATCTTGAGTATGCTCTATGCTATCAAGATGATAATCACTTTCTAGTTGAAGGGTGCCATTTGGTTTAAGAAAAATTAATCCTGTTTGCGCTCCTGTGTTTTCTACCAGGAATTTAAGCAGTAATTGGAGGAGATTATCTAAATTGGGTGCTTGGGATAGTGCTTTGGAAGTTTTAATAACTGTAGCTAAATCGAGCTGTTCGTTGATATTGCCACTAGTTGTGTTACTGAGAGTAGTACTTAAATCTAAAGAAGGTTGATGGCTAAGTTGGGTCAGTAGTTGAGGATATTCATCATCCAGAGCTTGGACTTTGGCATGAGCACCCCATTTGAGATAGAGATAACGGGCATCTTGGAGATAGACTGCTGCGATTTTGGTTTGTTCTCTAGCGAGATAGAAATAGGCTGCTAGTTCGTTAGCTAGTGCTTCTTCGTGGAGGTATTGATGGGTTTTAGCTCCTGTGATAGCTTGATTATATAATGACATCGCTTCTAAGCTGTTGCCTAATACTCTGGCAGTTTCGGCTGCGACCAGGTCATATTTATGTTGATAGTTCATAGGGGCATGTTCTGCCCATATTTTCATTTGTTTTTGGTTACTTTCTACTACATTCAAGTATTCTTTTTGTTGCTGTATGTTGGCTCGATTGTATAAAGCTAAACAAGTTAATGAATAGTGAAAATTATGTGCTACCCAGCCATAAGAACTAGGGACAATACCTTGATATTTCAACATACTAAAACCTTGTAAATATGCTGATTCATAGTCTTTCAAAAAATAATCCACAAAGATCCTATAAACATGGTAATAAACTATAAGGTGACTATTGTTTAAAACTATAATATTATCTATTTCTGCATCAAGATCGAGATACTTTTTGATTGACGTAATTCTATTATTATTTTTGTTGGCAAGTTTAACAATAGATTGCAACAGCATATTGTTACTAATTATCTGACTTTTTTGTTTGATATTATGTAGGATGTTAGTAAGAATTTTAATCTCAGAATTGACATTATCCAAACATTTGCCCATAAAAAAGTATATATTTAGATAATTGATTATGGAGTAAGCTGCAAATTGAGAATTGCCAACTTCCAAACTAAGTTGAATGTTTCTTTTAAAAGGTTCAATGCTCTTCTGATAATGTTTTTTGAAAGGAGAAATAGCCATATAAAACATATTATTAATTAGAGCTATTTTACGATTGTCAATATTATTTTTTTGAGACAATTGTAAAATTTTTTTCCCTAGTTGATATCCTATTCCAATCTTATTTTCCGCACAAAGTATTATGCCATACCACGCATATACAATACTAGAATTAGGAGAACTTGTATAATTGAAACATAAATCCACTATAGTATAACTAACTTCAAGTAACAGCTTGGGATAATTTTGATATAGAGGACCAACAATTGAAATCATTATATTGATTGCTGCTTGTTTGTTGGGATCGCTAATTTTAGGAATAGTATTGATCGCATTAATATCAAAATTTGCTGGAGGTTCTGACCTCAAATCAACACCTAATTTCTGCAATATTTCTAATGCAGTGTCCATTGCTAACTTATTCTTGTTTTGAGCAACATAAATGGCAATTTTATTTTGATAAATTCTGACTTTATCAAGAGGTTTAATCGTATTTTGTAAAACAATTCCTGAAAAGCTCAAAGATTGTTGATAATCATTAATCATATAAGCTATTTCTGCTGCTTCTGTATAAATATCTAAGGTGGTTTGATAAGATTTTTTCCAACTACTGCTATCTAGTAAATTAATGGCAACTTGAATATATTGAAAAGCAGTTTTATAAGCTGCCGAAAATTTAGCTTTAATCGCTACTTTTAAGTTTAATTGAATTAATTTTTGCCTTTCTTCCTGCTCGCTAACTAAATCCTGTCCTAAATTGTATCGATCAACTATAGTGAAAATTTTACGATTTAAGTCTGATGATTGTAGATTTTGTAATAAAAGCCTTGCAATTCGCAAATTTAAACTAGCTATTTGATGAGTTTCAATTAAACTATAAGCAGCTTGTTGAACACGGTCATGTAAAAATTTATAATCTTGATAGAGAAGTTGATTGTCTAATTCCGACGTGGGAATAATTAACCCTAAACTGATTGCTTCTGTTAAATCACTAAAAACTTCTTGACTAGATTTTTGCGCCACAATCGCTAAATCTTTTAACTCAAATGACGCACCCAAACAAGCAGCTAATCGCAGAATATTTTGCGTCACCGAAGTAAGTTTCTGCAACTTATTTACCATTAATTCAGCTACATTATCGGTAATATCTTGACCTTCTATTTCTTCAATATTCCATTGCCATCTTTGCTCCTTAATCTCAAATTTAATTAGTTGCTCTTGATATAGTGTTTTCAAAAATTCTTTGACAAAGAAGGGATTGCCATTGGTTTTAGCTAGGGTTAATTTGCTCAGAGAAGATGCTTCTTGAGTAGTTGTTTGCAATGTATCTGCTATTAATTGATTGATGCTATCTTGCTCTAGTGGTTGTAGCTGCAAATTATCCCAATGAATCTGGGCTTTGTTAATATCTTCTAGAACTAAAGTTAAAGGATGGGTGGGATTAACTTCATTATCTCGATAAGCACCTAGTAATAAAAAATAATGGATATCTAGAGCAGTAACTAGAGTCTCGATGAGCTTGAGAGTGGCACTGTCTGCCCATTGTAAATCGTCCACAAACAATACTAAGGGATGTTGAGAAGTTGCAAATACTTGAATTAAGCGACGAAAAGCTAAATTGAAGCGATTTTGTGCTTCATCTCCTGTTAAGCCTTCTAATTTCGGTTGTTGACCAATAATTAATTCTAGTTCGGGAATTACGTCGATAATTAAGGAGGCATTATCTCCTAATGCTTGTGATATTTTTTCGCGCCATTGCTGCAACTGCTGTGCACTTTCACAGAGTATTTGTTTGATTAAAGCTTGAAAGGCAATAGCGATAGCAGAATAAGGAATATCCCGTTGATATTGATCGAATTTTCCAGAAATAAAATAGCCTCTGGCTTCGGTGATGGGTTTATATAATTCTTTAACTAATGCAGACTTACCTATACCTGAATATCCTGATACCAGGATTAGTTTACTGTTTGTTTCTTCTTCCTGCTTGGCTATGGTACTTATGGTACTAAATGCAGTTAATAATGTTTCAAGCTCTTTTTCTCTGCCGTAGAGTTTTTCTGGGATGGAAAAGCGATCGCATTTATCTTGCTGTCCTATAATAAAGGGTAATATCTCCCCATCTGTCTTCAATTGAGATAAACACTTTTCTAAGTCGGCTTTAATACCCCAGGCACTTTGGTATCTTTCCTCTGGCATCTTAGCCATTAATTTCTGAATGATCTTATCTATAATTTCTGTAAGGGAAAGCTGTTGTGTGTTTTTAATCTTGACTGGTAGAGCTTGTTTGGCTAGATGACAGTGTAGTAACTCCAAGGCATCATGAGTGGGAAAAGGTAATTCCCCAGTGCATAATTCATATAAAGTTACCCCCAAGGAATAAAAATCAGTACGATAGTCTAAACTGCGATTCATTCTTCCTGTTTGTTCTGGGGAGATATAGGCTAAGGTTCCTTCTAAAGCACTAGGGTTTTTTAAACTAGGATTTTCACTCTGGAGTAAAGTAGCAATGCCAAAGTCAATTATCTTCAGTTGTTGAGTGTCAGGATTATAAACAATGTTGGCAGGATTAATATCTTTGTGGATGATTCCTGCTTGATGAATATGGGCTAAACTTTGACAAATTTGAATACCTAATTGTAGACATTCCTCAATACTAAAACTTTGTTGCGGTAGTAATCGTTTCAGAGATTCTCCCCCAAAGTCTTCAAAAGTAATGATTAAAGTCTTGTCATATTCAATCAATTCTTCGGCTTTAATGACCCCAGGAATATTTAACTGATGGGTAAGGCGATATTCTTGTTTGTAGCGAGTTAATTCTTGGGGAGTGGGATAATTTTCTCGTAATAATTTGAGGATAACAGGTTGGTTATCTGGTTGTCTCCGTCCCCGATAGACTATGGAGTTGGCACTTTCGTATATCTGGGAGTCAATTTGGTAGTTTGTAATGTGCAACATAACACCAAATAATACTTTTTACTACTAATCTTACTAACTTGCCATTTGATTTGCTCAAATATTTGCTGAATAACTTGCTACTGAACCCTACTTTTTCCTAACGACAAGCTTGGCAAGAATCGATATTCTTTAAGTGTAAGTAATTTTGATACTAGCAAATTAAAGGGCTTGCACAAAAAACTAGCTAATAGCTTCTAACCCAAACAACTTATCGATTCAAAAATATTAAATTACTATCTTTGGGCTACAAAAATTAATTTCAATTTAATTAGGAGAAATACAATGCGATCGATTGAAAATTTAGGTGAGTCAAAGATTCCATCTTTTCTTACTTCTAAAACTTTTTTTGCATCACGTCTAACACAAGAGTATGATGTAGATAAAGGTTATTTGATTGAACTACTTCCAGGTGCTCGCTTTCAATCGAATATGCTACCAGGTACTTATGTTTACGTAGGAGAGGAGGAAAATAATAGTCTTAATGAACTAATAGCAGGTAATGATATTATCATAGTAGGTGATGATAGTATCATGGGGCATCTAGTAGAAAAAAATAGTCTCAATAACTTAGCAGAAAACAACCAATCCACCGATATTGTTACAGACCAGCCCTTTCCTATTGTCCCTATAAATGGAACTCCAAGAGATGATAATCTCGAAGGCTCACCAGGAAATGATGTTATTAATGGCTTGGCGGGAAATGATCTGATTTGGGGCTTGGCAGGAAACGATGTATTAAATGGTGGTTCGGGAGAAGATATTGTTATTGGCGGAGAAGGAGACGATCTTATTATCGGGGGATTAGACTCCGATACCCTTACAGGTTCGGAAGGTAATGATATTTTTCGTGGAACTCTTGAAGAACTTGACGATGATACTATCTCTGATTTTAATTCTGACGATCTGATTATTGTCGATGGTGTTGAGTTTACACAAAATGATATTGCCATAACTTCTTCCAGCCTCGATTTTATTCAAGACAATGTAAGAAGTTCCTCTAGGATCATACCTTTCTTTGTTTTAGAGATAAAAGTCCCCGAAGAGAATAAGACAATTGAGTTGGTTTTTCGGGGCAAGATTGCCGAAGATTTTCTCAATTCTGGGGGTAAAGAGTTACCGAATTTCAAGGTAACTACAATACAGGCAGAACCAGGATTTTTTGTACCTCCTCAAACAATTATTTCTTTAGAAGAAAAGCCGATCCCTACTCAACCTAAGATCATTAATGGAACACCTAAAGACGATCGCTTAGTGGGAGATAACGACCTTAATCTAATTAGAGGTTTTAGAGGTGACGATACCTTAATTGGTAAAGCAAGAGAAGATACTTTAATAGGTGGCAAAGGTGATGACACCCTAAAGGGAGGGTCAGGACAAGATGTTCTTAGAGGCAATAGAGGTGATGATTATCTCTTTGGTGGTGCTGGTAGGGATACTCTTAGTGGTGGTAGAGGTGATGATTATCTCTTTGGCGATCGCGGTAATGACGACTTACGGGGAAATCGAGGCAATGATATTTTAGCAGGCGGTCGTGGTAGTGACGTTTTAAAAGGTGGTGCTGGGGCAGATATCTTTGTGCTGTCAAGTGACTCAGGAACAGATACAATCATAGACTTTCAGGATGGTATTGATCGCTTAAGTATTGATGATGATGATGATTTTGATGACTTAAAGATTTTTGCTAGAGGTACATCAACTATCATTGAAGATGAATCTGGCAATGAAATTGCAATACTTAAACATATTGATGTCAATCAAATTACACAAGCAGATTTTATTGAAACAGATTTTGATGATGATTTTATATTCTAGTAGTTATTTGTAAAAAACTAAAAGCTAAAAGCTTAGTTGTGAATGGCTAATTATAGTTAGCAAAATATTGACGATAAAGTTGACAGCGAGGAGTAACTTCATTGCCTTCTACAGAAATTAACCCCATACTATGTAACTTAAACATTACGGTGGAGTCTAAACGAATGGGACTAGACGCCTCAATCACTTGTTTCATGGCAAGAGCTAACTGAGGTTGTTGTTTTAAATAACTTCGTTGTCTTCGCAAATGATTACTAAAAAACCCTGCCTCGGTTGGTGCTTTTTCTAAGAATTGTTGTAGGGTAATATTTTTTTGAGCAAGATGATATAAAGCGACTCTGACTAAATAAGGATGTCCCCCTATCATAGCCATTAATTGCTGGACATTTTCTGAGTTCCAATCAAGGTTATGACGTTGAGCTAAGTCCAGAACCTGGTCAGCCGTAAACTCTGGTAATTCAATAGCCAGTCCTACATTAAAGGGTGATTGATTAATATCCAGAGGCAGATAAACTTCTGTAGAATGCACCAAAACTAGATGTAATTTTTGCCAAATATGATTATTTTTTCCCTCTTCATGCCAAGCTCTCAATAAACCATAAAAATCGTCAGCTAAGTCACCATAGCTAAAAATGCGATCAATCTCTTCAATTGCCAAAACTACGATTGGCTCGATTTTAGCGAGTAAATAGTTTTCAAAATAATCAGTGCAACAAGTTTTACTACCAAATAAATCATCCCAATATTGCTCGATCTGGTTGGGTAAACTTAATTTTCGTCCAATGCTGACACCAAACCACCTCAGAAACAAATCTAAGTCCTTAAATATTTTGCTGTCAGCCAATCTTAAATCTAGAACGACGGTATGACAATGCTTTTGGGCTGCATACTCTAAAATTCTGGTCATTAAAGAACTTTTACCCATTTGTTTGGGGGCTTTAATACGGATTAAGGAGCCTGGTTTGAGAATAGTTTGATAACAAATATTTTCGATCGGTGGACGCTCTACATAAAAAACCGAACCTAATTTTACTTGCCCTTCTGGTAGCTCTAATTCTACTTGGTTGGGATTGATTAATTTAGAGCTATCTTTTTCTAATTCTGTGTTGACAGGGATAGTTTCACTCTCAGTTTCAACCTCTTTTGTTAATTGATCTTCTTGTTGCTGATGTTTTCTTTCCAGGGCAGCACGAAAATTTTTTTTGGTAACTTTTTCCGATAAGCTTTGAGACAGTAGATCCCACAAAGATTTACCAACAAATTTAATATGAGCTTCAGAGCAATAACATTTTTCAGCGATGATTTCGTAGGTTTGATTCTGCCAAGCACCACGGAAGATTTCGGTTTGCAAAGTACTGATGTGGTGACCAGTGCGATCGCAAATCAAATGATCTGCTAAAGATAATCCTTGTTGCAACTCCATTTTTGGCTCAAACAAGTAAATTACTCCATCTCACCATTAATCATACTAGGATTGAGATTATTTGCGTAAAAAAATCTATATTACCTGGTTTTAGAGCAATTCTAATACTGCTGAAGTGCAAGAAATCTACGTTTTAGAGAACAGAGAATGGGTAACATAATGTATCTCATGCCTAGCAGAAATAGATAAATCATACTTTTTACTACTTAATCTGATTTAATAACAATCTACCTTGGAAAAATTACTACTAAATTTTTTTCTTAACTTGCTACTTAAAGCAACTTTTTCCTAACGACAAGCTTGGCAAGAATCGATACTCTTGGAGTATAAGCAAACAGAAAAGGAATTAAGGAGCGCGTAATTACCTTGATTTCTTTGTCTGGAAAAAGTCAGGAGAAATATCATGGATTTAGATAAAGGCTTAAATCTAGAATTAGTTCAAGAAAAATTTGCTACTCCTCTAGATATAGATGGTGTTGTACATAGTTCACCTAAAGGAGAAACTAGTAAGAATTTATTAGAAAAAAAGCTCATTGATCCTTTTGACGATATTGACGATCTTAGTAATCCTGAAGATGTAGGTGTTTCTGGCATTCCAGATGATGACCCAGATAAGACTAGCTCAAGAAGACCTAATACAGATCCAATTAACGGTACAAATTGGCGTATACTTACTCCTCGACCTCCAGAGCCTGGAATGCCTGACAACAATCTTCGGGGATTTACTACTGAATCTCTAGAAACTCTGACTGAAAATAATGCTACTTCACCAGAAATTCTCAGAGTATCGATTACCGAAGATGAGAATGATGGTGATTTCAGTGATGACGATTTATCTCTACGAGAAGCTATTCACTTGGCTAATGAAGATTCTCTCCAAAAATATACAATTATATTACCAAGTGCGGAAACTTACTTCTTAACTCTCGGTGGTACTGGGGATTTATTAGGTGATTTAGATATTGAGAACAAAAACATTACTATCAAGTCTGAAGGTAGTGACAAGGCTATCATTGATGCAAGTACTTTGAGCGTAAGGGATCGAGTTTTTGATATTCACGAAGGTGCAAATGTAACTTTTGACAACCTCAAAATTACAGGAGGATTCGTAGGGGATGATTGGGGCGGAGGCATACAAGTTGAAGACGCAAGTCTTGAGATCAAAAATAGCATTATTGAAAAGAATACAGGTGACATTGGTGGTGGTATTTCGTTTAGAGGTTATACAGATCAAGTTTTTCTGAAAATATCTAACAGTGAATTTTTAACAAATACAGCATTAAGCTATGGTGGCGGTGCTCATATATCTGTAGGTACATACAAAATTGAAAAAACTAAATTTGTAGAAAATGAAGCTTTAGATGGAGATGGTGGAGGGCTTAGTATCTCAGCACCTCAAGGAGAAATTTCTGAGAGCAGTATCAAGAGCAATAGTGCTAAAACCAATGGTGGTGGTATTTCTTCTAGGGGAGAACAGCTTATTATCAGGGATACAAGTATAGAGGCTAATAATAGTGATGCAGATGGTGGTGCTGTTTCTCAAACAACTGCTGGCAGTGTATTAAAGATCGAGAACACCTCTATTACTGATAACTTAGCTGACAATGGAGGAGGTTTATACCTCAAGTCTGGCACAACATACGTCACTGACAATAAAATCCATGATAATTCAACCCGTGAGGGTGGAACTGGTTTTCGTAAGGGTGGTGGTGCTTATATTGATAATGACGCAATTTTTGAAAGGTCAGATATCACAAATAGTCAGTCTATAGGAGCAGGCGGTGGTATTTATCTTGAGGGCAAATTAACCTTTCTCAACGGAAAGATTGACGGAAATAAAACAATCCGAGATAGCGGTGGTGGAGTGTTTGCTAGCCGTCATAGTAAGTTGGAAATAATTGATAGTATTGTTACTAACAATACTGCTTCCCTGACAGGTGGAGGTATAAATCTGGACAGCACAGACTCTGGAAGTAGTAAAGCTATTCTTGAAGGAAGTTTAGTTGCCTTTAATATTGCCCCTACTGGAGGTGGAATTTTTATTGATGGTGGTGATAGCGTAGATAAATTTAAATCTTCTGCATCTGAGTTAAAAGTATATGATTCGACCTTGGCGGGAAATAGAGCTATTAAAGGTGGTGCAATAGCAAATGAGGGTAAACTAATAATTATAGGTAGCACCTTAAGTTACAATTCCGCGTTGGTAGATGGTGGGGCTATAATAGCTGCAAGTGGTAGTGATACTATTCTTCCTTGTCTTGGCGGTATCGGCTCCTGCGATATCAATAAAGCTGAAGCTTCAACAACAATAATTTTTAACACGTCGTTTGGTTTCAATACAGCTGACGCTGATGGTGATGATAATGGTACAGGTAATGCAATATATACCCCATCAAATGCCCAAGGTAATCCCGATCTTGGAATCTCAGTTGTTCTTGGTCAAATAAATCTCTACAACAGTATTATTGATAGTGGGGGAGACGAAAAAGATGATATTGCTGGCACAATTTTCGCTCGAAATACATTAATACGAAAAGTTTCTGATGAGAATAGGGTTATGGGGGTTGATAATATTCTCAATGAAGATGCTAGGCTAGATCCTAATTTAGACTTCAATGGCGGTCTAACTCCAAATCACAATTTGCTGAGTGATAGTCCTGCTATTGGTGCGGGTAATATAGATCTACTACCTCCAGATACCAGAGATATTGATGATGATGGCGATCTAGAAGAGCGTCTTCCTTTAGATCAAAATAGGAATGAACGTGTCAGTGATAATAGCCTCGATCTTGGCTCGGTACAATTTCAAGAACAAACAACACCCGAAGACCCTACTATTTCAGTTAATGACTTTACAGTAGTAGAAGGATTAGATAATCAGGGAGTATTTACTGTTAGCCTTTCTGATGCTAGTACTCAACCTATTACTGTTGAATATATTACCGTTGATGATACTGCTACAGCAGAAGCAGATTACCAAACTATTCAAGGTACATTAACCTTTGCGCCTGGGGAAACCACTAAAACAGTTGCGGTTGATATTCTGGATGACGATCTTAATGAAGCGAATGAAACCTTTAAGCTTGTCCTTAGTAATCCTAGTAATGCTACTTTAGCTGATGGTGAAGGAGTAGCTACTATTTCTGATACTTTATTCAGTGCTAGAAATACTAACTTACCCACAGGTGTAGAAAATTTAAGCCTAAGAGGAAGTAAAGATCGAAAAGGCAGAGGAAATTCAAACAATAACATTATTTTGGGCAATAGAGGTGATAATCTTCTTCTTGGCGGTGATGGTGATGACACTATTAATGGTAGAGCAGGTAATGACACTATTAATGGTGGACAAGGAGATGATCTTCTGATCGGTAGTCATGATGACGATCTTCTTCGTGGTCAAGCTGGTCGAGATAAACTGTTAGGCGGTGATGGCAATGACTATCTTTATGGAGGTTTAGAGCGTGATACTTTAAGTGGTGGAGAGGGTAACGATTGGTTATTTGGTAATCAGGATCGTGATATCCTTCAGGGTAACGATGACGATGATACATTGCAAGGTGGAGAAGGTAATGATATTCTCATTGGTGGTGATGGTATGGATGTGTTTGTCCTCGAAGTGAATCAAGGAAGAGATACTATCAGAGATTATGTTGATGGTATCGATAAATTTGGTCTTAGTAATAGCTTGACTTACGATGATTTAAATATTAAGAATAATTTTGATCGCACTGCAACCATTATTAGAGACAATTTAAATCAGGCGATCGCTGTGGTTCGAGGTATTGAGGCTAGTATGGTTACAGAACAAGACTTTATGGAAGTTTAACCCATACTTTACAAGACTTGGCGACAAAGACATTGGCATTCAAAACCAATGTCTTTGGACTAGTTAATATTAACCAGTGCTGTCTTAGTTGACTTTTGTAATATTTAAGTAGTATAAATATCGGACGGGAAGTTACAAGTATATTTTCCCGAAGGAGGTTGATCGCGATGAATGTAATTGCGATGAAAGTTACAGAAGCCAAATCCCATCCTAACGCCGATGCTTTGCGTGTTTATACAATGGAAGCACCAAATCATAACAGAGTGCAAATAGTAGCTAACCTAGAAAATATCTACCAAGAAGGTGATATTGTAGCAGTAGCGTTAGGCGGTTCAGTGTTGAAAGACGGCACTAAGATTAAGCTGTCTAAACTAAGAGGTATTGCTTCTTATGGTATGGCTTTAGGAGTTGTAGAAGCTGAGTTAGGAAACAATCTTTCTGAAATTTATTGCCAAAAAGAATTAGTTAATACAAAAGGGAGCTTACCTTTTCAGAAATGGACAAGTATTGAATTACTCCATAATGTACGTCGTAATTTATCTATTTTAGGAGATGCGGTAACTATTACCTATCGTGCCAAAATTAAATTACATGGTACTAATGCTGGTGTTCAAGTCACCACCAATGGGAAAGTAGCAGCACAAAAAAGAACTCAGATTATTACATCTGAATCCGATAATGCTGGTTTTGCTGCTTGGGTTGAAAACAATGTTGAATATTTTTCAGCATTAAAAACTAGTGAAAATATTACTATTTTTGGTGAATGGTGTGGTAGTAATGTTCAAAAAGGCGTGGCTATTTCTCAGCTAGAGAAAAAAATCTTTGCTGTATTTGCTATTCAGCTAGGAGATGATATTACTACTGCTAAAAAGTTAGAAGTTCGTCCTGAAAATATTGCTGAAATGCTTCCCAAACATGAGGATATTTTTGTGCTTCCTTTCTATGGAGAACCTGTCACTTTAAATTTTGGAAATAAGGAAGAATTACAAGTTGCTGCGGAAACTATTAATAATATGGTGGAAACAGTGGAAACTCTCGATCCTTGGGTTAAATCAACATTTGGCATTGAAGGTGTGGGAGAGGGTTTAGTAATGTATCCTGACACAGATAAAGTAGTAGCAAGAGCTAACTACACCGATTATATGTTTAAAGCCAAGGGAATTAAACATCAAGTAGTTAAATCTAAAAAATCTGTTTCTATCGATCCAGAAAAAACCTCTAATGTTGCTCAATTTGTCAAACTTTTTGTCACTGAAGCCAGACTAGAACAAGGAGTAACAGAAGCTTGTGATGGACAATATAAAATGCCAAGAATTGGGGATTTACTCAAGTGGTTTGCTTTAGATGTACGGAAAGAAAGTATTGCTGAATTAGAAGCTGCTGGCTTGACTTGGAAAGAAGTAAATAAACCTCTAATGAATGATGTCAAAGAATGGTACAAAGCCAAGGTTATTACTTTTTAGAAGGTGAGTTCGATGATCTCCCCTAGCCCCTCCACCTCTCTCATTCTCCCCTAAGAGGGGAGAGGAGTAAGGAATAATTTTTTACATAGGAGGGGAACAAGAAAAATATTTTAACTAGTAAACGAAAAATCAATTATTCTAAGCCCCTCTCCTGTGAGGAGAGGGGTTGGGGAGAGGTCTATCTTAAATTCGTCGAACTCACGTTTTTAGAATATCTAAATCCCAATCATAGTTTATCGTCGCTATGCTCCTCGGGCGTTGGGGGATAGGAAAACACTGATAGGGTGGAATCCCCTAACACCTAACACCTAACACCTAACACCTAACACCTGTTCAATATTTTTACTTAGAGGATGTGAGACTTGAGAGTTGCTTGTTTTCAGCTATTTTGAGACTCTCAAGCCCCTAAATGTTAACTTTTGAGCAAATTTCTTTCAAAAGGTTTGCCTTTCAGCATTCGATTCCAATATAGATAGGGTAAACCGTATTTTTTGAGAAGCCACATACTATATCTTTCTTTTGTGGGATCGAGAGGAAAAGAAGGGCTAGGATTTTTATCATAATCAAACTCGGCTAACATTACCTTGCCATAGCCTGTAACTAGGGGACAGCAAGCATAACCATCATATTTGCCATCTAAAGCTGTAGAATTCATCAAGGCTAAAAGATTTTCTACCAATACAGGTGCTTCCGCCCTGACAGCAGCAGCAGTCTTAGAAGTTGGTAAAGAAGACGCATCCCCTAAAGAAAAGACATTAGGATACTTATTATGTTGCAGAGTATCTTTATCTACATCTACCCAACCACCAGCATTAGCTAGGGGACTATTTTTGATAAAGTCAGGCGCACTCATAGGAGGAGTGACATGAATCATGTCATATTTGATGGTGACTTCTTCTACTCCACTATCGGTAGTAACATCAAAGATTGCTTCGTTAGTATCGGCTTTAATCTCTTTAAGATTATGTTTCGCTTTGAGTTGAATATCTTTGCGCTGTACTATTTCCATTAAAGGTTTAGCATAAGCAGGAACACCAAAAATTCCTGGTGTGGCAGTACAATACAAAATTTCGGATTTATTTCTTACTCCTTGTTTGCGGAAACTTTCATCCGCTAGATACATAATTTTTTGCGGTGCGCCAGCACATTTAATTGGGGTGTTGGGATAGGTAAAAATTGCTGTACCACCTGAAAACTTTTGAATAGTTTCCCAGGTTTTGGGAGCTTGTTCATAGGCATAGTTGCTACATACCCCATTTTTACCCAAAGTCTCTTTTAGCCCTGGAATTAAATGCCAATCTAGCTGAATACCAGGACATACTATAAGATATTCGTAGGTAATTTGAGTTTGCTTTTTAGTGATTACTTTATTATTTTCTGGTTCAAAGCGATCGCAATAATCCTTAATCCATGTTACACTTTCAGGGATTACTTCTCGCTCATTTTTGACTGTGGCTTCTGCTTCATATGCACCACCACCAACTAAAGTCCAAGCTGGTTGATAGTAGTGTTTATCTGAAGGTTCGATAATTGCAATATCTAAGTTACTGTTTTTAGCTAAAAGTTGGGCAGCAACGGTAATTCCTGCTGCTCCTCCACCAACTATGACTATCTGATGTTTTAAGTCTTTTTGAGTTGTCATATTTTCTTGATTTTAATTAATATTTATATCTTGGGTTGCAGTAATGATTATGAAGAATTACGGATTAATCTTAATTCTTATGCAATTTGTTACTCAGAATTCTTAAGGAAACTCTTGTTTTTCAAAAAAGTAGTGTGAGAAAAGTAATAAAAGTAGGGTGGGCAAAATTAAATTGTTTAAGCACCATCAGAATTCAATGGCGTATTTGCCCACCTTACCCAGTATCAAGTTAAAGTTTCTTTATTTATCAGGTTGGGGAGTCATACGAAGATAAGATTTGATTTCAGTAACTCCTTTGGGAAATTTCTTTTTAGCTTCTTCTGTCGGAATCGAAGGCGCAACTACTACGTCTTCTCCTTCTTTCCAGTTAACAGGAGTCGCCACAGAATATTTATCGGTTAATTGTAAAGAATCAATTACTCGTAAAATTTCTAGAAAATTACGCCCTGTGCTTGGTGGATAAGTAATAGTTAAACGGAGTTTCTTATTGGGGTCGATGACAAATACTGTTCTAACAGTTAACTTAGCATTAGCATTGGGATGAATCATGTCATAAAGGTCAGAAACCTTATTATCTTCATCTGCCAAGATAGGATAATCAACTGTGGTGCTTTGAGTTTCGTTAATATCTCCAATCCAACCGTTATGGGATTCTACTCCATCTACACTGAGAGCGATAGTTTTAACATTGCGCTTCTCAAATTCTGCTCTCAATTTGGAAACTTCTCCCAATTCAGTGGTACATACAGGAGTATAGTCTGCTGGATGGGAAAAAAGCACTACCCAACTGTCTCCAGCCCAATCATAAAAATTAATTTCTCCCATGCTAGAAGCTTGAGTGAAATCAGGCACAGTATCGCCTAGTCTTAAGGTTGCCATGATAGTATTCCTCGAAAATGTAGCCTTTGCAACTTTTTATGTTGCCACAAAACTTGACTACCGATAAAACACTGTCTTGCTTCATAACAATTCGAGATATTTTGCGGTAAGTCTTGACTATGAACGAGATATCGCTTAAAAATACACAACAAAAATTAATACTACTTATTCTAAATAGGAAAAATCAGTTTCGATAAATGTTCTTTCTGTCAATTCAATTCCCAAATCTTGGGCTAATAAATCTAACCCATTAATAATTTTAAATGGTTGGTCAATTTGTAGTTGTTGATAACATTTTTCTCGATACTCAGGCACTGGTCAAGTAAGATGTGTTGAGAAATAATGGAGCTTACGTAAACTCTATTATTACGCGATCTCTTCGAGATCCGCGAAGCGGCGCGCCCTAATTTTGAACTGTCCAAATTGCAAAGCGTAAAAAAACCATAAAACATG
>JASJDF010000054.1 GCA_030065715.1 Xenococcaceae cyanobacterium MO_188.B19
GGCAAGCTTCATCGATGAAGACACAACCGTATTCAATGAGTTGGTTTTGCAGTTTGTATAAGCTATCAATAGTAATACTCAGTCCTAGAACTTCGGCGTACTTGCCTTGTTCTAAATCGGAGTACATCTGGGTCTTTAACCTTTCTGAGAGGTTTTTAAGCAGGTTGATCCGATGTCCGAGATTGAGAAATCGCATCTGTGGATGTAATTGGCGGAACAGTGCCATGAGTTGGGTTTTGCCCGTCCCCATATCACTCCAGAGGGCTATTAGCCCCCTATTGGGTAGGGTAGTAGTGGGATTTGTGGTTTTACCGACATTCTTTTCCAAGTAGCTGTTTTTTATACTTTCTGTTCTTTGCTGAGTGTCACTAACTAAGATGGATTCACTTAAATAACGAGTGTTGAGGATGACATTAGGAGTATATTTCTTACTAAGTCCTCTGGGGCGGGGATAACAGACTTGTTTGTATTCTTTGAGACTTAATGCGTCTGAGATAATTTCGGTTAATAGTGCCTCTGCCGATTCTCCTCTTGCAGCGACAAAATCATCAACGCCTTTTTCGTTTCCTGGTAAAGATGCTATTTCACATTCGCAACCAGCAGCTTCAATGGCTTCACCAGTGCGGAGAGTTGCTTGATAAACTGCATAGCGAGTTTTAGATTTGGTTTCGTAATCAAAAAGGATAGTAAATTTACGACCAGCCTGAGCCATTGGCAGCAAGTCAGGATGTAATTTTTCATTATGCTTGCTGCCGACTCGCGCCCCCCATATTCCTGGTAGGGCGATCGCTATAAAGCCCAGTCCGAGTAAGCAAGCTGCTTTCTTTTCTCCTTCAGTGAGGATAATAGGTATTTCGGGATGTTGCTGTACCCATTCCCAGAAGTGGACGGGTAATAACTTATCTACTAATCGTAAAGCTAGGGTCGAATCAGGACGCTTGATGTTATGTCTTTTGGCTACTTGATCCCAGATGTGAGAGGGAACATCAAAATAGGTGACGCGGTTAGCTACTTTAGGGGGAGATTCGTACTTGATGGATTTATGCTTTTTGCGACAAACACGAGGATTATCGGACTTAAAGCGACCCCACAGCATTGGTTGCCAGTTATTGTGAGGGTCTAATCCTGAAACCCACCAACCACCGTCTGATAAATGCTCATAGCGATTTAACCATCGTTCTCTTAAGCGACCATCATTACGGCGCTCTCTGTCTGATAAACCGTAGAGAAGATAGTCATAGGTAGTGAATCCTGAAAGAGAGATTACGTTAAGAGTTATTAAATTGTCATCGACACAACTGTTTTTCCACTCTTGTCGATGACGGGTTGAAATTCGGCTAAATCTGTATTTGGGTTTAGCTTGATGAGTCTGACTTGATTTTGCTTGCTCTGTATCCATGATAGAAAAGTTGTGGATAGCAGACAAACGCGGTAAAATTTCTATTGAGGACGGGTATCCATCCATTAGAAATTGGCTCAATTCAGTGATTGTCGCCAAACAATATCTGCACTGCTTTGAGGTTGGGACTCGCGTCCGTCCTTATTATTTAACTATTGATAATAATAACCCCGAAAAGCCGATCTACCTAACTATTGAAATCGGTCTTTAGAGTTGAATTTTTCTATTGATTTTTACGGCAATTAAATAATATTAAAGCTGCAAAAACCTTGTGGAAATTGACATACAAATATTTGACTGGAGTGAAAATTAGTATTAGAGAGTGGTATTTTTAAATATTTATGTAATATTTCTTCATAGTTTCCTCGTAGTGAGAAGAGTCTATGGGGTCAGTGCGCCAAGATTTTAAAATCTTTTGTGTCTCTGTTGCCGTCGCTAATCTTTTGGCAGTTTGACAGTGTAGAAAACCATCCTGAAAACTAGTCGTAAAGCCCCAAAATTGAGATTTTCTAACGTTGCTCGGACAATTTTTAATCTGTAAATAGTTTATAGAAGCCTGAATTTTGTCTTCACTATAGTTTTCCCAGTAGTTAAGCTGCATTCTCAACCTAACTTTTTCAGGAGTGCGTTCCGCAATTATCCCTTGAATATAGAACCAATTATCTTTCTCGATCCACTCAGGAAATTCTTGATGGACAGAGCGAAGGTCAAATCGGTAATAAGGTGGCTCTTGTGTTCCAATTACCCAAGTTAGAAACTTTAGCTTTGTTTCTCCTTTGGATTCTTCTATTGGATAACCAGCAATTTTGGGAAATTTTCTTCTAGTCTGTTCCGATGTTTCTGCGGGGAAAATTCCGTAATCTGTTAGTAAAGAGCCATATTTAGGATTGGATTTACTAGGCAAGTAAAGACCTTCTACTCCCCCAATACTCTGGAAAGCAATTTTCTCTACCATGTTTTTAAGCAAATACGAAAGTTGATTCAATACTCTTTCTACCTTAAATTACTTTCTAAGCTCTGGGGGAACAATCCAGAAAGTACATTTAGGATTGAGATCTTTTTGACACTTAATCAGACGGGCTAGATTCCACTCCATCAATTCCCGTCCCGAAAGTTTAACAGAACGAGGATACTGATATTCGGGCAACATCAGACCAGCCCCAAAACAGAATATCCCTACCATACCCAAAAGCACCAGAGGAGTAAGCCAGTCAGTCAACCTCACCCAAAAAGTATTGACTATGAGCTTTTGCATCTTGGTGTGAGAACGCTCTATCTGTGCTATTGCTTTATCCAGACCTTTCATAGTCTGACCAACACGCTTCAATAAAACCTCTAAAATTCCATTATTGTTCTGTCTATCCTTGTCTATCTGAGCATAGAGGGCATTAATTTCATGCTTTAATCGTCTAACTTCATCCCTAGCATCAGACGCTTGTGCCAAGGTTTCACTATTAGCATCAGCGATGGCAGAAGTGGCAGCCGAACCAGCATCTTTTATATCAGAGACACACTTATTACTAACGAATTCTATCTTCTGGGCTATAGTCTCAGCTTGTTGTTGTTGTGTCTCTTGAATTAGTGTTATGGCGTTATAGATTTCTTCTAAACTTTTAGCATTAGACTCTTTCCAATCAGCTAAAAGTTTAGACAATTCACTAGGAGCAGCTTCTAAAAATACTCGCATCTGTCCCGTTAGAGCCAAGATTAAAAACATTGGGTCATCTGCATCCAGACCACTTACATTGATAATCTCATGAACCTTAGCTTTTATCTCTGGAGACTCTGAAGACAAACAAGCATCGAGAGCATCACTTATCTTTCGATTTCCATTAAACTTACTCATCTTATTTCTTTAATCTTGTTCCTACTTCTTCTGATGAAAATACTATTTCTGAGTCATTCTGCCAAAGCCCTGTACTGTCAAAAGCTTTATAGGAAGCCTTTAAAAAATTAACTACTCGTTGTCTAGCTAAAATATTAAAGCCTTTATATTGTCTAGCATCGTCAAAGTTTAATTGATTTTGATTGATAATATATTTTTCACTATGACCAAGTTTAGGAAAATCAATAACCTTAACTTTATACTTTTTGATTAACTTCTGAACTGAAGTATCTGCCTCAATCGCTGACCAATCATCACATAGTCCAAAGTTTCGTACAAAAACATGAGTCATCTGGTCTTTATAACAATTGAGAGAAGCCAAAAAGAGTTTTACAACATCATATTCTCCGTTGCAGACAAACCATTTACAGAAACTTACATCACATTCTTTACCCAACTGAAATAATTGATTGCGGTCTATCCAAGCTTTCATCGCCCGATGCACTTGAGAAGGAAGACTAACAATGACAGGTTTCTCTATTGCCATCTCAAAGATTCTATCTGCCTTATCAGCTTGTTTTTCATCCTCACTTAAAACAGCATATTGACAGATATCTTTATAAGCTCTAGATACATCAGGATTAGACCGATCTGTTTCTACAGCAGTAAAGGGTAAATCCCGATCTAAACAATACTGAATCATAGTGCGAGCAACAAAAGACTTACCTACACCACCTTTTTCACCATCTATCAAATGAATCGTTGCCATATTTTATTCTTTAGTACTGATTAAAGTCACTAGATAAATCTTGATTAGAGCCTGATAATTTCTTAGCTTTATTCTTGCTAGTTATTCTAGATTTAGACCGAGAAGTAACCGACTCTTGTTTAGTATTACTCATAGGTGATTCTATTACAGTATCAGATTGAACTTTATTCAAATCTTTATCTGATTTTTCTTTAGAAGTATTTACATCTTTAGATAAATCTGTATCTGATTGTGATTTAGATGATGTTTTATCTTTATCTTCTTTTGCACTTGAATCACTTGAAGCTGTATCTTCCGAATTACTTGTTTTACTTTGTCCTGACTTAGTTCTTTTTCTTCTTGATGTTGACTGTTTAGTAATATCCGTTAGATATTGTTTGAGAGTTGAAGCGGAGATTAGTATTCCTTGTTCTTCTAGAATCCCTGACAAGTCTTGATAACTATATCCTTTCTTCAAAGCACTCTTGATTTTATCTCTGAGAAAATAAATACTTTCTCTTAGGGTTAGTTCTTCTTTGGGTTTTTCTTTTAACTGACCTAACTTATCTAAAGTGGTTTTGAGTTTATCGATATGAATCTTCTGATTAGCTTTAGTCTTGACCATTGTTGATTCTCATTCTTTTCTATTTCTCTCATCACATCATAATTAACAAGCAAATCGATGTCACCAATTAAAACTTTAATAATCTTTACTTTAATTTAAGTAAAGTCTCCCTCTGTGAGTACGATAATTTTATGCGAGTTAACTTAAATAATTGCCCGAACTGATTAGCTGGATTAATAGATTATGTTTGTATCTTAACAATATGAAAAACTATTTTCTTTTTCCCAGTAGCATTCTACTTGGGTGTCTGGAATAGATAATTGAGCTTGTTACTCACTACACAATTTTGCCTTCGGCACCGCTACCGCTAAAATTGTGAGTGAGCCAAAGGGGTTCTACCCCTCTGGACACCCCGAACTAGATAGCGGGGCTTTTAAAGTTGATTGAAACGGGAAGACGGGAAAAATGCGCTTTATCACCATTGACTTAATCTAACTCCAAGAGAATAAAAATCTACTGGGAAAAAGAAATATGCCTCATGCCATTGCTAGAATAGCTAAACTCAAAGGTAGCAATATTACTCCCTCTGAACAGCATACCAAAAGAGTCAAAGAAGTTCCAAATGCTAACCCAGAAATTCAGAACATCCGTTTTATCGGTCAACCAGAAACTATTGATAGTCCAACTCTAGATACTTTAGTTAGAGATCGTATAGGGGAGCAGACAATTCGTAAGAATGGGGTTTTATGCGTGGAAATGCTCTTAACCGCTAGTCCTGAATACTTTAGACCTAATGAGCCAAGTCAAGCAGGATATTATCAACAAAAGCCTTTAGAAGATTGGCAACAAGCAGTTAAACAATGGCTTGATAATCAATATGGCGACCGTATTGTTAGAGCCGAATTACATTTAGATGAAGCTACACCCCACATTCATGCTTATTTAGTCCCTCTAGATGAAAGAGGTAAATTAAACTGTCGCGGTTTATTTGGGGGAAGGGAAAAACTAAGTAAGTTTCAAGATAGTTATGCTCAAGCCATGTCTCCTTTAGGACTAGAGCGAGGTATTAAAGGCAGTAGAGCTAAACATACAAAGGTTAAACAATACTATGCTGCGGTCAATAAAGAACCAGATTTAACTCTGGACATGACAACTATTCAACATCAATTAGCAGACCGCCAAAGAGCGATTAAAGAAAAAGAAACTCTCAAACGAACAGCCCAATCACTAGCCAAAGAAAAAGAAGTTTTACAACAACGTCTTAGGGATTTAGAAGTTAGGGTACATACTCAAAATAGAGAACTAGAAAACTGGAAAACTAAATATACAGAACTTGTAAATAAAGTACGAGATTTTCCTCTAGAAAAAGTAGTTTATGAATTGGGATTAAACCCAGATCCAAAGGATAAACATAAATGGCAAAATGAACACCACTCCCTTAACATCACTGGTAGTAAGTTTTATGACTGGAAAAAATTAAAGGGAGGAGGTGGAGCAATTGATTTAGTGATGCAGATTAATAATTGTGATTTTAAACAGTCAGTGGCTTGGTTAAATGACCGTTTTGGGGAAGGAGCAACATTAGAAGCTGTTACTTACAAGACAAGAGAAATTATCAAAGAAAAACCAGTACTTGAATTTACTCCAACAGTTCCAGAAGAGAGTAAATGGCAGTCGGTAAGAAAGTATTTAACTCGCTATCGAAAACTACCTAGTGGTTTGGTAGATAGTCTACATGAACAAGGGTTAATTTATGCTGATGACCAACAAAATGCTGTATTTATTCGTCGCTCTTTGGATGAATCAAAAACAACAGGAGCGACACTTAGAGGTACAGTAGGGGAAGATAACACTTTTAAAGGATTAGCCCCAGGAACAAAGCGAAGTGAAGGATGGTTTTATTTCCCGCAGGGAGGACAATCAAGCGAGCCGATAAACAGAGCCGTGTTAGTAGAGTCTCCGATAGATGCGATGTCTTTTGCGGTGTTAGACCGTAATGATAGTCGAAGAACAATTTACATATCTACTGATGGTGCTGGTCATGTACCTAATGAATTTTTACAGCAGTTAAAGGATGTGGTCATTGCCTATGACAATGACCAAGCTGGTAATTTAATGGCACAAAGAGTTTTATCTCAGTTGCCCAATGCGGTACGCAAAACACCAAAAGCTATTGATTGGAATGAAGAATTGGTGAATCAGTTTAATTGGTTGAAGGAGAGCCGAATTAATCAAATCAAAAGGCAGCCTCAACATGAACAAAAACGGAATAGAGGATTGAGCTTGTAGTTTGAGTTTTGCTACAACTAGAATCAAATAATTCCACGTTTTTGAATTAATGAGGAATGAACATCATTTTTACATTTATAAAAATTGAAAATTATTGACTTCTGGCGGTCATTTGTTTGAATACTAAATAAGATAGTTGAGGAAAAATATTCCAGTCGTGCGCGTATCCTTTATCCTCAGCAAAAATAGTTAAAATATAAGCTGTTTCTCCATCTGAAGTAGTTATATAAGCTGTTTCTTGTCTGGTTTGAGATGTCCAGCCAGCTTTAGCAGCAAAGTAAACATCGTCAGGTAAAGATTGGCTAAAAAAACCTCTAACTGAATTAAAATAGTTAGGGTTTTTTAGATTTCTTTTGTATCTTCTTGTTTTTGAATCTATAGCTAATAAATTTAGCATTTTTTTACTATATTCTGATGAGACAGATTGTCCTGTAGCAATTTCATACATTAATCGGCTAGCTTGCTGAGTAGAAATTTTGTTACGAATTGGTTTTTCGGGATTTTCTCTTATTTGCAAATCTCGACCTTTAGGTTTATAGAGATTTATATAAGGAATAGGAAAAGTTTTTTGACTTAGATTGATATTTTTGTAATCTGCTGAACTGAAAAATCGGTTGACTTTTTCTCTGTTTGCTTTCCATTCTTGAAAATCTTCTGGTTCTAGTTGAGTACCAGACCGAGTATCAGTTATTAGGTCGAGAATTCTGCTGGCTGATTCATTGTCTGATTTTTGAATGGTATCTTCAATATCAGTTTTGAATAAGACTTCATCATCGATTTCTCCTGCTTGTAGTTTGGCATATAGCATCACCATCCAAAAGAACTTAACCACACTTGCAGGATATCTTAGTTTTTCTTGCTGATATTCGCCAAATTCGCCAGTATTAACATCAATTAGACTAATAGACAGTGGTTTTATTGGTTTGCCTTTTCTTTGAGCCAAATTAACAACTTCATCAACGATCTTCTGTAGTTTTTTGCTCTGTTGTAGCTCTGCATAATTTTTAATGTTATAGGTCAATTCAGGATTAACTGGCTCAACTTCTGCTTGAACTGTAGTTTCTATTTGTTTTTTTTCCTCTGAAGGCAAATTAACTGAAGAAACAGGGGGTTCTAAAGTTGATAAAGAATTCTTGTGTAAGGTAAAATTATCAATAGCTGTAAGCAAAATACTACTAACCACAGCAACCATTGCGATAAATCTAGTGTTATTTTTTTGTTTTTTAGCTAATTTCTGTTTTTTTTCTTGTTCAGTCTTTAATTGATTAATAAATTGTTCTAACTCAGTATTTTGAGTTTTCAACTCTTCTATAATTTGCCAAGCATTAGCTAGTTCAGATGCCAATTTATGAGTATTAAATTCTGTATTTTTTGATTCAGATTGATGTTTATTATGCACTGCAAAAACCTAATTATCTTGTTTTAATTTTTTTTACAGTGTTATAATCTTCAATCTTCCACTGTCCATTTTCAGATACTAGGTTATAGCGAACTAAACGAGTATCAAAAGCGGTGTTGCCATCATTGATTACTTTATTATTCATATAGAACGTGCGCTGTTCTGTGACAACAGCGTCGATAGTCGCTCTATCTCCACTAGCAATAAATTCTTCTACAGAGTCAACACTTTGCACGCCATATTTGTAATAAGCATTATTATTTCTCAGCCAATTTACCGAACCAACATTATCTTGATACTTTTTGTCAGTTTGATACTTTTTGAGTAGCTGTAGATCGAAAGGATAAGCGAAAATTTTCCGTTTAGCATTTTGCCAATTATTGATTAGATCTACTGCCTTTTGCTCAGTAAGAGTATTAGAGATATTCTTTTGAGTATTGATAGAAGTATTTCTTCTTTGTACGGAACTGGTTTTACTACTTGAAATAGAATTTTCTTTACTACTTGAAGAAGAAACACTTGGTGATGGATTGCGCGTTACTACAAGTCCAATAAGAATAGCAGCACCAATCAAACTACCAATAATTAAAGAATCGCGCCAATCTCTTTTATTAGTAGAAGATTTTATTTCTGAAACACTTTTAGTATTTGTTGCAGTAGTAGAAAATAATTCACAATTTTTTGGTACTTTATTTTCTTCTTTTAAAGTAGTTAAAGTAACATCTCGTAGTAACTCAGCTACATCTGTTTTACTAAATTCTTCTGCATATCTGAATGCTGTCCAACTATCATTATCTTCTATATTAGGATCTGCATTGTTCTCTAAAAGAAGTTTAACCATGGCAACATTACCTTTGTAAGCTGCGTGCATTAAAGCAGTCTGTCCATTATTATCTTTCAGATTTATATCAGTACCAGCATTAATTTGAGATTTAAGCTCGGCGATATTACCACTTATAGCAGCAGTAATCAGTTGATTATTAGACATAAGAACTATATCTATATATATATTTGTTAATATATATATAGTTCCCACAATCTCAATGTAAACAAACAATTACATTTGAATTAATTGATTTTCTTAGCTGTTACCACTAACCATTTTTCTGATTCAGTATTCCAAGAAAGATTTATATTTCTAGATTCAGAAGCCACTTTTCCATTCTGCATATAGTAAGTTAAATCAACTCTAACAATTGCCTGTTTGTTATTATTATCTATACTTTTTATATTTCTAAACTCAATTCTTTTAACGGTTTTCCACCAACTTTCATAAGAATTGTAGCCATTAGAAAAAATTGCTTTATTGTTACGCAGTTGAGGAGATAATCGATTCCAAGCATCTTTATATTGTTGCTTATTAATTAACGAGTATTGCTCGATTACTGCTTGTTCTGGTGATATTCTAGAATTAGATGCTTGATTCGATGGAGAAGATTTAGGAGGAGAAGAAACAGGTTTAGTAGTTGAAATATTGTTATTTGATGTATTTGATGAAGTATTTGAGTTTGAAGGTTTGGTGTTGGTAGAAGTAACTTTATCCGACTGAGGAGGTTTAATAGTCAGAAAACCAATAATAATAACCCCAGCAATAGGAAGACCTATCATGGCAGAATCGCGCCAATCTTTACTCATCTTTAAAAGTTTAGTTGTCTAAGGGATAATTCTTTATGAGTTCGGTGGTGAACCAGAAATATTAGAGCGATTACGAGCTTCCATAGCAGCGTTTTGCTCTTTCTTTACTCGTTCTTTTTCTTTTTCTTTTTGAAGTTTTCCGTATTCAGCTATTGGTTTGTAAACTTCTTTGACTGCTTTAATACTTGCTTGAGTTGAGTTATTAGAATCAATTGGAGTTGAATCTTGTTTATGTAAACCCATAACAGACGAAACAATACCTGCACCAGCCACTACTGTTGTAAATAGTCTGTTTAATATGGGAGGAATTAATTGTCTCCTCTCTACAAGAGTTTCTGCTATTTTAATTTGACGATCTATAACAGCTATATTTTGTTCTAGGTCTTCTTCTGCTCTTCTATATGTAGCTGATAAATCTTCAAACAATGGTTCAAACTGATAGTATTGATCGTCTTGCCAAGTGCTACGGAGGTTATCCCATTGATTAAGAACCTCGCGCCACTCTTGCTCAAGACTCTTTTGAAATTCCTGAAGCTGATTTAAGAAATCTTCTGCATCTTCAATTTCAAATGATGTTTGTCTTGACATGATTAATTTGTTTTAACTGTGATATTTATAAATCTGCTAATCCAGATGCTAATTTTTGCTTTCTTTGGTCGTCAATCTGAATTTGCTTTTGAATAAAATCCATGTACTTCTCACAGTCTTTTTCTGCTTCGCTATAAGTAGAAGATAGTTTGTCAAACAGGGGTTCAAATTTTTCGTATTGTTTGTCTAGCCAAACGCTTTCTAAATTTTTCCATTGATTTAAAACGCTTGACCATTCTTGTCTTTGAGTTTCATGATATTGCTTTAGTTGATTCAGTAAATCTTCTGCGTCTTGTCGTTCAAAAGATGTTCTTGCCATAACTTATACCTCGCTGTTGTTGTCTTCAGTATGTGCCTTCAAATTCTTTGACGATTTCGTTGAATTTATTCAACCATTCAATTGCGTCTTCTCCCGCCTCTAAAGCTTGGTGAACCGAACGATTTGTTTCTTCAAAATCTTTGGTGAATTGTTTTTTGTTGTTTCCCTGTCCATCCTGCCAAGATTCATCGCATTTAGACCATGCGTGCAAAACTGCTTGGAATTGATCGCTGGTTGATTCTTGGAAACGCTGCAAAACTTCAATAAATTTTTCTAGTTCTTGTTGATCTACATCAATATCTCTTGCCATTTTTTTCTCCTTTTTGGTAATTAACGTTGTTTTAGTCGCTTGCCATATTCTTCAAGTTCTTCTGGAAGAGGTACAGCATAAGGTTTGAATTTTTCCAAACCATTAGTGGTAGATTCGTCGCGGAAATAAGCTCTTAAATCTGGTAAATTTTGAGCGTTGTTTTCTTTAAATAAATCTTGAGAATCTTTGGCTGGCATTTTTAAACCAATACGAAGATCTAAATTTCCTAGCCAGGAACGAACTTTGTCTGCGGTTAATTGTTCAAGAGTTTTCATGTTGTCCACCCATAAAATTGTATGAATACCTAATTCTGACCCTTGAGATATCAGTTTTTCCAGTTTTTGGGCATCTTCAGATAATTCGTCTCCTCGACGACCAGATATAGGACGTAAGTTCTGAGCGCGATTTATACTTCCTAAAGCATAGATAAAGAACAAAGGCGAAGGAGGTTTAGAATCAAATTCATCGGGATGTTCATCTCGTGCTGTCTGGCGTTGCTCTAACTCTACATAGGTTTGTTTTAGAATTTCCTCAGCTTTTTTAATTCGGTTATCTGGATCTGGAAAACGCTTTCCTAATGTAATGTCAAACATAGAGTCAAAGTTATCTCTAAAGTTTTGACACATTTCGATCCAATGATTATCTTCATCTTGAGCCAGATCGATGATGTTGAATTGTGCTTGTTTGGGTTTATAGCAATGAATGAGACTAATTAAAATTCCGCCTAAGATTCCAAAAATTGTTTCTTCTGATGTACCAACTATAAGCATATTGCTACGAGAACGTCGGCGAAAGATTGCTTTGGTGTGATCGCCTATCTTCATCGCTTCTCCTAACCAAGCAACCCCTGGAGATTCTTGAGCTACCCAATCCCGATCGTTGACGACTTGTTTGTTTAAGTCTTTGGATGATAGCCATCGATCCATTTGGGAGAGTTGAACTAACTGTCGATTGTGACTTAACTTAGTTGGCTTTGAGCCATTAAAAAGGACTAAAGGTTCTCTTCTTTGATAGTTTCTTTGTTTGGCTACTTTTTGGATATGTCTCAAGGTATCGATTCTAGTTTCGAGAGATATGTCAGCTACCTGACCAATATCATTACGAGATTTTCGACCAAAATCGCAGTTATAAATAACTTTCCCAGGACGGTCTGCTAAATCTATAGCGTCAGTATTTCCCTCAGCTAAAACCGAAGCAGCAGTTCTTTTATCCATCTGTTGTGCCATCCGTAATTCGATATAAGAGTAAATACTCGAATTCATATTGGAAACGTTGGGAGATTGAGAAGCGATTAGCAAATGTATGCCAAACGCTCTACCTCTGCGAGTTATGTCTTCATATATGCCGTTGAGTTGTCGTGTGATATGATCGCTCTCCTTGAACATATATTGAAACTCATCAATCACCACTAAAACACGAGGCATTATTTCCTTGGTTTTTTTACGATATGTCTTAATATCGCTCACTCCAACATCTTTAAATATGCTGCCTCTTTTGTCTATTTCTGCTTGAACGTGCTGAAGAACGCTTAAGCCAAATTCGCGATCGCTTTCAATGGAAATTACTTTAGCGTGAGGTAGAGCATTCGCTTCGTTCAGTTCTTCATCGGCATTGTTATTGTCAGACTTGTCTGGATCGACATAGATTTGAAACTCTACTCCTTCTTTAAAATCAAGGAGATACATTTCTAATTCATCGGGTGAATAGTTTATTACCAGACTATTAATAATGGCGTGGAGGGTATAACTCTTACCTGCACCTGGTTTACCTGCTAATAGTCCATTACTAACAACTTGACCGTCATCATTTTCGCCCATCCAAAACTCTAGTCTGTCAATAGCTCCCGCTATACCAATAGGAGCGCGTATTTCTTTACGACTATCAAATGACCACTCCTCACCTGTCGGATATAGTTCTTTGAAAGGAACGGTTTCAGTTTTGATATTTTTAGCAGCTTCAGTAATTTTTTGTGCTATTTGATTAAATTGCTCGTTAGAAGGCGTAACATCTAGCTCAATATCATTAGCAAGACCATTAGGTAGTGCAGTCGTAAAAAGTGGAATATTCTCACTGTAGTTTTTTGATGGTTGCAAAACCCTACAGTAATCATGAAAAACTTGATAATCAAAGCTACGGGGTTTTTCTAAGGTTTCATCTATATGAATAACTGCGTAAACACCCGCTCTTGCACCATTGACTAACAAACTCTTGAGGTCTTCCCAGGATTTATTATCGAAGAAAGTAGGAAAATCAGTAGCAAATAAATAATGATAGGCTTGTTTGACATATGCTTCTTTGTTAAACTCGTCAAGAGTCTCATAATGCTTTCCAAGATAGTTTTGAATAACTTGTTCGATATGCAAGTTAAGACTGCGTAACTGCTCTTGAATATCATCACCACGAGTATAGGTTTTTAAACCACGAATTTTTTCAGGTAAGTTTTTAAAAGGAAAATTGTTACCCATACCTACAGGATCGAGGAATATCCCTTTTAGTTTAAGGACGGGAAAAGTTGCGATCGCTCTTAGAGCTATGGATTGGATAGCTGCTAATGCTGCCTCTCTGGATGCTGCGTCGTTGCTGAAAATAGCAATATGTCCAGGCTGATGTATGTTAGAATCTGCTGATGAAGCGCGAATAGGAATTATGGCAGGAAAATCACTTTTTTTAAGGTGATTTAAAGTTCCTATACTATGAAATTCACCGATTCTGATAATGTCTGGAGCAATTCCGCTCATCTGTGGACGATAATTTTCAAAGTTTTTTTCATTAGGAGTCCATCTAAGATCGTTCCAAGGTAAAGAAATTAGACGAGGGGGAGTATCTTGAGAATAATCGGTTAAACCATCTAAATTATTTCTTAAGTTAGTTAGTTTCTTATTCTGTCGATCCCATTCCTCTTCAAGCAAACGGGGAGCATCTTCTGTTGCTTTTTGTCTGGCTAACTCAGTGTAAGCTGCAACTTTTGAAAGTTCTAATTCTGCTTGAGATAAATACTGTTTATATTGTTGCTCTTTTTCTACTTTTAATTGGGATATTTTATGTTCTAGTTGGGCTGCTTCAAAAGCAATTTGTTTTTTAAGACGAATTATTTGATTTTTTTTATCTTCTTCAAATTTTACTTTTTGTGCTTCTATTGCATTTTCTATTTCTAAAATTTTAACTCTTAATTCATTAATATCTCGCCCTAATTGAAATCTTGACCGAATTGACTTAACAAGGTTCATGTTTTTAGTTCATTCAAAAATATAGAGTTTTAGTTTTTATTTGTGTTAAAAATCAATATATACTATTCACGACGTAAATAAAGTATAATTGCTGATGAAATTATTACGGGAATAAGATGTTTAAACAGTAATGCAGACACAATTGCTACCACAAGAAGAATCGTTAGATCATAAAGGATTTCATTTTTAACCAGGGATGTGCTAAATATTGTGCTGTCGAGTTTAGATTCATTTAATATTAAATCATGTTCCAATCTTATAATTTCTTTGTCATTAGAAGGCAAACTATTTTCTGTAGTACTTAATTCATGCTTAAGGCTTTCAATTGTGTTGTTTGATATTCTGATATTATTTTTTTCTTCCTCTTCATTGTGAACTAAAAAACTATGACATTCTAATGCTAGATTATGAAGATAACTAACTAGCATTTCTACTTTATTTTTTTCTATTTGAAAAAACGATATGGTATTACTCTTTGATGAACTTGATATATTATCAACTCCAATTTTCTTACCAAAACTATATGCCTCTTGGAGCTTTTTATCATGCCATTGATAATCTTCTTTAGCTTGAAAAAGCTCTCTATTTTTCAAGTCTAATCTCGCTAATAATGAATAATATTGCTCAATAAGTATATTGTCGGAATTATATGTAGAATAATCAGCCTCTATTCCATAACTAAGAGGTTTGGTCAACTCTTGTTCTTGCGAAGATTTATCTTCAATATCTATACCAAGCTGTTTTAAACGTAATTTTACTTTTTCGTAATGATTGATATCTTCTTTTGCCAGACTAATTTCTGCTGACTTGTAAAGATCGTTTATAGCTTCTTGATACTTTCCCATAAAACCATAAGCATCACTTCTATATAAATAACTGCTATATTCATCTGGTTTGTATTGAAGATATATACTAAAATCCTCAATAGCTCCTATGTAGTCATTTGAATTATTTTTTGCTATTGCTCTAATAAAATATGTGATTATTCTATGAGGTTCTTCTTCTGGTATAAGATTATTGATTACAAAATCCAGGTCTTCAATTGCTCTTTGAGATGAACCTTCGTCATCTATAAAAAATGTTAATAAAGTTCCTCTTCTGTAGCGAGCAGTAGAATCATTTGGATTGATTAATATTGCTTTATCATATTCTGCAAGAGCTTCATAGTATCTCTTAATTTGATTTAGACATTCACCAAGCTCCAAATGAATCATAACAGCAAGAGCTTCATTTACTTGACCTGGATATGATTCAAAAATACCCTTATATACATTAATGGCTTCTTTAAAATATTCTAAACCTTGTAGGCTGTATCCTTTTAGATATAGTATCCAAGGGGAAGCACTTCCTTGATCTATAATGTTCTCAAAATAAGAAAGAGCGTTTTCAAATTCACCTCGATCTGCAAGTATTTCCCCTTTTAAAAGCTGTATATCTAAATCATCTGGACATATATTTAGTACTTTTTCAATAGATATTAAAGCTTCATCTAATCTCTGCAATTCAAATAAGATTTTACTTTTCTCAAACCAAGGTTGATAATCATGAGGATTATTTTCAATTGCTTGCTCTAAAATAGCAAGTTTTTCATTGTAATCAGTTGCTACAGTCATCGAATTAATTTGTGCTTTGGATATTTCTAACTTTTAGAGCATCTTTCAGACTTTCAGACTCTATCTATCGAAAGTGCCAAAAAATTTTAATAGCTAATATTTATTTTGATATTTAGATGTAGACAACAACACACCCTTCAATCCTGCCTTTGTAGAAAGACTTCCCATTAACAAAAATCTCACCAATATCTGGTTTTAAATTAAAGTGGGCATCGTCTTCATTATGCGTCTATTCGTCTTTCGTCTGCACACCCAGCCAACAGAGCACTGAATATTACTCCCACTTTTTCACGCTTCATGGGTCTGCTAGTTTGTTCGTGAATTGCTCTTACAGTGAACATTGGCTAACTCCTTAGATGGATGAATTTTCTAGACTACATTCTTAATAGTTCCCCAAAACCACTAATTGTTAACAAGCTTGTAACCTATTAGGCAAATAGTTAATTTCTATAGCAGTATTAAACTGTGCAAAACCGATAAAAGTGAAATTATACTGGACGAGTTGCTGATGGCAAAAAGAATCGACTAAAGATGTTAAATTCTGATTTTGACTAGAAAAAACAAGTAGCCTTATGTAAGGATTTAGGTGTCAAATACCAGTATTATAGAGATTTTTAGCAAAAAGTTAGAATAAAATCAATCAAAATGGGATTAGATATCTACTTTTCAGTGTTTAATGGAAAAACTGGCGAAGAGAGCGATATTGATGTAGAAGGAGATAAGCGTGGAAGATATCGCTATCAAAAGATGCTATTGGCAATATCTGAAACTGGTTGTTCTGGCTACCCCATGACAAAAATCTCTCTGGAGTATTTAAAAAAGAATTATTACTATTGGCAAGAAAAATATAATTCCAAGTACGACCCTCTAGAGTACATAGAATATGGTTATAAAACTTTAGATGATTTCATTGTTTTTGAATATGTATACGAAAAAAACCATAATTTTAACGAGGAAGTAGCATGGTCTTTAAAGAGTGAATTACAGAAGTTAATTGAAATACTAGGTCAATACAAGCAAATATATCCCGAAACAGATTATTCTTGGGTATTATGCGAAGGGTTAAAAAAAGGTTTTGAACTAGCTTTAAAGACCGAAGGTTATGTGACTATGACCATTAGTTATTAGAGGTGTTGTTTTTCCCTGATGCTAGGAATTTCAGCCCCTTTGATCAAACAGTGTTTCTCAAAAGTTTATCCCAAGTAAAATGGGCTTTCTCCACCGTTTGGACAAAGTTTATTAAGTTATATCTGCATTACCAAGATTTTTTGTCCAAACTCTGACCCATCAATGGGCGTACTGTGTGAACGAGCGCAGCGAGGCGAAATCGCGCAGTGAAACGTAGCGGTGGAGCTAAAGAGAGAGATTTTTAGTTAAATATTTTTCTCTGACTAATTTTGTCCCAATTTTTGCCACTAATTTTAGTGTTCAATGCCCTACCAATAGAGGACATTGCTATGAGTAATCATACTTGGTTTTGTTCCTCAATTAGAAACCGATACCCGATTAATTTTCCTGCTACTGACTTCTTTCTGATAATTCCATTCTCTATTAGTTTTCTGATGGAACGGGAGACATTAGAGCTATCTACATCTATAGTCTGGGCTATTTCCGTCTG
>JASJDF010000055.1 GCA_030065715.1 Xenococcaceae cyanobacterium MO_188.B19
GTTATTTTTTTAAACAAGTAAGGTTCAATAAAAGCTCTTTCTTTCCATTCAAAAGGTATTAGCTCTTTATATATTTTTCTTAATTTATCATTATAAAATTTAAATTGAGATATGAATAAATCTACGTTAGTCCTAGAAGTGCTAAATTTTACAATCTTAAATTTATGAAACCTTATTGAATAAAAATCAACTGAATCAGCAGCAAATAAAAAACTTGAAGGAAGTTTATTTAACAATTTAGAAATATTGGGATAAATATATCGACCAGTAGATTTTAGAATATAATCTTGATCTTCAATTATAGTAGAACGTCTTAATCCCTCATCTATTAATTTAAATTCGGAGTACCCATAGCTCAATCCATCTATAATTTCATTATTTCTCATAGAAATAAATTCATATTTTCGCTGGAATATATTTTCTTTTTCTGCTAACTTAATCAAAGTATCTAATGAATATCCAGAATTATCTATAAAAATAATTTTTTTAATTCGCAAATCTCGATGGTTCAGCCAAAATTTGAGAGCTTTACAATAGTCTTGTAAGCGTATTTTTGGATCATTTCGTTTTACTGATATTTTGCCTTTGCTACTACCAATAGGATCAATACATGCGGTTAAAATCAAAGTATAAGGAATTATTGTTTTCACCATCTTTTTTGGGAATAACTATCAATCAATTGACAAATTACAAAAATAAAAATTTCACCTAATTCTATAATTTATCTGGAATTTGATTCTTAGAATAATAACGAATAACTCCAATTCCATAACCATCTTGTTCTTGATTTTCTATAAAATCATAATGAGAATAATAGTGTTTTAATCTTGAATAGAATAAAGGTACTCCACCTGTATCCCTATTAGTTTTAATTTTATATTTAGTTTGATAGTCCGACACAATATCATGAAATACAATTAATCCTCCTTCTTTTACTAAATGTTTATAGTTAAAGAAATCTTGTTTTACACCTTTATAACTATGATCGCCATCGATAAATAGTAAATCAAGTTTATTTTCTGATAATATCTTTTCTACTTTATATAGTGTTTTCTGAGAATTGGAATATCCACTAAGATAGTTTAATTTTTTTGATGAATGACAAAAGTAATTAAGTAAAAATCTGTTTTTAATGTACAAATCTATACCAATTACATTATAACTAGATGGAATAGCTTGAGATAAAAGGAAATTTGTTCCTCCATTAGCAACACCTATTTCACATATATATTTAGGATTTTCTAATTTAACAAATTCAAGAAAAGAAATGATTTCACTTTTAATTTGCATACTACCTAATATTTTATTGGAAAATTGATAATAATCTTCTAGGTCATTACAATTGTTAAATATTTTTTTTAAGTCTCTTTTTTTATTAAAATTAAAAAATAAATTTATCGTCTTTATTGAATCATAAACAACCGTTTTTGCACTTCTCAATAATTCAATGGATGCTAATTTTTTTCTAATTTTATTCATTATGATGCTTGAATTGGATGTTTGCTTATTTGTTAGTTCTTGCATATTTTTTGATTTGTGAGTAATAAAAGATTACAAATGAAAAATTCTCATTATTTTATAATAATGTTTCAAAATCTTTGAGATAAAGCTCTGCAATGTGTTCGTAATGAAATTGAGAAGCTTTAATAATGGCATTTTTTTTAATTATTTGAGTTTGCTTACTATTAAAAATTGCCAATTTTAAAGTATTAGCTAAATTATTAGCAGCATTTTTACTTCTATGATTGAAAAAATATCCTGTTTTTTCTTCTTCAATAAAATCTTTAAAACAAGCTAAATCAGATACAATTGGTACTAACCCGCTTGCCATTGCTTCTAGGGGAGCTACGCCAAAAGATTCGCCTTTTTCTGCTAAAGAGGGATAACAAAATAAATCTGCTTCTCGATAAGCATTAGCCAGTTTATTAGTATCAAAAATAGGTGGTAAAAATTCTACAGGTAATCCTATAGCTTGAGATTTTAGGAAATTGAGATAAGTTTCTCCACCACCACCTTTTTCTTGACGAAAAGGACCAATAATTTTTAACTTTACTTGTTGCAACTTTTTAGTTAATAAAGCAAACGCTTCAATTAATAAATGAACTCCTTTTTCGGGATGAATTCTTCCTACATATAAAATAGTTTTTTCTGGTGATTTTACAGCTGATAAATTGATAGGAAAAAATATATCGGTGCTAATTGGATTCGGAATAACTTTAATCCGATCAATAGTTGAGGGAGATTGCTGAATAATTGTTTCTTTAATTATCTGAGAAGCTGCTGCTATATAATCAGTTTTTTTATACAACCAGTATTGACCTTTGGGAAATCGATTAGAATTAATAACTACTTTCCCTACTTGTTTTTTTAAACTCGCAAATACTGGTAGCCAAAAATCATTAATTACTAAAATATCACCCGAAGGCAAGCTGGGAAAAGTTGTTAGTGCGTAGTATAAATCTTTGATTAAATCTAATTTAATATTAGTGCTTTGAGGAAATCCTCCTTGTCTAATATAGTTAACACCATTAATAATTTCTTGTTTTGGTTGTTGGGAATGAGCGCGACAAAAAATAGTTACTTCATGACCTTTAGCAGCAAAAACTTCTGCCAAACCATGCCAAACACGATTCATCGCACCGCCTTGTATAGCGGGTACTGGTAACCAAGGACCTGTAGCAATATTAATACGCATTTTTTTCTTAAAAAATCAAACTAAATGAACACAATTTGGTGTTGTACCACCAGATAAAATCCACTGATAAACTTCAGCCATTTTTTTACCAACAAAACACCAAGAATATTGTTTTTCTACTAGAATTCTGCCTTTTTTTCCCATTACTTGACGTTGAGTATTGGAAAGTTTCATGGCTTTAATCAAAGCATTTTTTAAAGCTTCTTTATTATCTTCTACCCACCAACCACAATCATGAGTTATTAAATCTTGCCAAGGAGTTCCTTTTGTTGTAACTACAGGTACACCATAGGATAATGATTCTGCTATAGCAATGCCAAAGTTTTCTGAATGACTAGGTAAAATAAATAAGTCTGCATTACTCAGCGCACAGGTTTTTTTTTCCCCTGAAAGCATCCCTGCAAAAGTTACTTTGGCTTCTAAATTTAGTTGGGTTACTAAATTTTCTAATTTTGTTTGATAGCCAATAAAATCAGAGCCAGCGATGATTAGATGCCAGTCTGGAAATTTATTGACAATATTTTGCCAAATATTTAGTAAGTTGTCTAAACCTTTTTTGGGATGAATTCGAGATAAAAATAATAGCCATTTTTTACCTGCTAAATTAGGAAATTGCTTAGTTAAAATTTCTTTATCTATGTGATTAGATAAGTCTGGTAGATTAACTCCATTAGGGATTAAAGCTATGGGCTGCTGATACCCTAAGTTTCTAATTGATTTCATTTCTGCTATAGAAGTAGCATGAAACAATGTGGCACTGTTTAAATTTTGTTTTTCATACAAAAGCCAAGCTAATTTTTTTTTGTACCAACTATATTTAAGAGACCAAGACTCTAACATTCCTCGTGGAGAAATGACAAGGGGTAATTTATTTTTTACCGCAGCATGGCGAGCATAAACATTGGGAAACATCCATAATCCATGATTGTGAATTAAATCTAGTTTATTTTTAGCTAGATTTTGTAATTTTTTTTCTGCTTTTGGTTGCCAACCTCTAAAATATTTTGCAACATAGGTTGCTTGGGGACTATGCAAATTAAAATTACCATTAATTACTTGAGAACCATGCCAATAGTAATCTAAGGTAAACAAGTGAGAATCAATACTGTTTTTGAGTAATTGCGTAGCGAGATTGGTGACAGAGTGGGCAGGACCTCCTATATTTTCATTAATGCTTGCTACTACTTGACAGATGCGATTTTTGCTAACTGGCATAAACTTATATTAATGGTTATTTAAAAATGGGGATAATTGCTTTGATAAATTATTTTGAAACTCTTTTATTCCAAATTTTTGAATTACTTTTTCTCGTAATTTTTTAGGTTGGTATAGCAAAGGATGAGAATAACTTTTATTCAAAATAGCTATGATCTTTTCAGCAATTTCTTCTACATTATCTGGATTTACTAACACTCCTAATTCTCCTTGGGATAAAGCATCCACTGCACCATCTTGATTACCTCCTAAAACTGGTTTTCCAGATGCTAAAGCTTCGAGATAGACTATGCCAAAGCCTTCTAATTTACTCGGCATAGCAAATAAATCACAGAGTTGATAGTAAGCTGGTAATTCTCCATCGGAAATAAAGCCTGCTAAAGTTACACTATCTTCTAAATTATGCTGGATAATAGACTTGGCTAAACGATCGCGATCATCCCCTTTGCCGACGATAATATAATGAACATCGGGTATCTTTTGTTTAATTTGGGGTAAGGCTTTGATAATATAATCGTATCCTCGATAAGACTCCCTACTACAAAGACGATTTACCGTCAGAATTATTGGTTGATTGGGTTTAAGTTGGTATTTATCTAGTAAGTGGGTTGGTTTAGGTTTAATATTAAAGCGATCGCAATCAAAGGTATTTGGTAATAAAGCTACTTTGCTAGAATCTAAGTCTTGTTCTTTTAATAATCGTTCCCTAGTATAGTTACTGACAGCTAAAATTTTATCTGCGTATTGTAAAGCTCTTTGTCTTTTAGGGTTAGTAATATTCCAAGCTTCTACTCCATGGGCAATAGTAATATAAGGAATTTCCATCAATTTTTTTAACCAATAAGCTGCAACAGTAAAGTTAAGATGAGTTGTAATAATTAGATCTGGTTTCTCCCAAATACCATTAAGGATTAATTGACTTGCAAAGAATGGTGTCCGTAAAGATAAAGGAATTTTCCCTGCAAAATGAAAATTAGTATGAGGTAGATATTGATTATTAGATAAATAGCCTTTGTCGTGTTTGAGAAAAACACTATAATTCGCTTCTTGATAAATATTTTGTATAGCTTGCAGTAAAAAATTTGAATAGACTTGGATACCACCTTTAAAAGCAAAAATATCAGGTAGCCATAAATGAAAATTATAATTTTTGCTATTAGCTTGAGTAGGATTTAAAATTGATTCCATAATATAGTATTAGTGTTAGGACGGTGAAAAATTATTAAGATAAATGTTTTTAGTCATTTGTCATTTGTCCTTGTTAATTGATTTTCTAAGGTTACTTAGATATTAAATTTAAAGCTTTTTGTAATCCTTCAGTAGCTTGTTTATAACTATAATTTTGAATTATCTCATGGCTTTTTTCTCCCCATTGCTTTAATTGTTTTAGATTGGAAAATGCAAGTTTTATACATCTAGTTAAATCTGATATATTTCTCGCTTCAAAAATTAAACCATTTTGATACTCTTGCACTAAATCTTTTCCGCAACCCACATGACTACTAACAATAATTGGACAAGATAAACACATAGCCTCATTAACAGCTAATCCCCAAGTTTCGCTGTTACCATAACTAGGTAGAATAAATATATCTGCTATAGCATAAGTACGAGGCATTGATTGCTGATTTTGAAAAGGAGCAAAAAAGACATTTGACTCATTACTTGCTTGTTTTTTTAAATCATTTTCTAATTCACCACTTCCGACAAATAGAAGGGAAACATCTTTTAAATTTGCTTTTTTATAAGCTTGAAGTAAATCGAGTGGTCGTTTTTTACTGTTGAATTTTCCTGCAAATAGAATTACTTTATGATTAGCAGGAATATCTAATTCTTTTTTCCAACTAATGGCTTCTATCTTTGCTGTATCCGCTGCTGTTAAAAATCTTTGATTATCTATAGCATGGGGAGAAAACACTAATTGTTTTGGTTTAACTCCATGATAAGTAAAATATTTATAGTTAGCTTCTCCAACATACAAAAAGTAGGCAAACCGACTATAAACTAAGGAAATAAATCTACGTCGTAGAATTCCTTTCCAACTTTTACAACGTTTTAATAAATGAGAATCTCCTCGGAATATCAAAGGAGCTTTACGAGTATTCCACTGTAAAATAAAGCGATAAAGACTACCATAGTTGTAACCAATCAACATTACTGCATTTGGATTATAGTTAGTAACTCTTGCTAATAAACTAGGATTTTTTAATCCTCCAATCGTTTTTGTACCAGGATTTTTACTGATATTAGGAACAAACTCATAATCATATCCTTCTAATAAAGGAATATCCCATTTAATAGATTTCTTAAATTCTCGATCTACTGTTTTTTTAACCCCAAAATCCCAGAGATAAAATACTTTTAACTTTAAGTCAGTATTTTGATTAATGTAAACAAACCAAGGAGCATAATATTGAATAGGATGGGAAGTGATTATCGCTAGTTTTAGCATTGGCTAGTAACTATTACTGTTTTCATAAAGAACATTCTGATACCAAATAAAATAATCAAACTTTGAAAGGCAACAGATACAAAACTTCCCATGGTAAACTCTCCTTTGAAAGCTAACATTAAAAAAAGCAATGCCACTAAAAAGCGAAATGATAAAGTGGAACTATTCATTGACCAACGGGTCAACCAACCATATAAATTACCTAAAAATAATCCTAATCCTAAACAACCAACCCAACCAAAATTAGCATAAGCTTCTTGTAATAAACCCCAACCAATAGAAGTTCTAAAAGTTGCTTTGTAACTTTGCAAACCGTAATAAACAGTTAACATATGGTTTCCAGATCCACCACGAATTTTATCTTTATTTAGAAACCGGGGTACTAAAAGTTGAGGAATAATAGAATAAGTCTTCCCTTCTAAATAAGGTTTTTCTGTACCTGTTGCTGTTTGAACTTTAAGCAACATATGTATGAGACTAGAACGCTCAATCAAATTATTATTATCTTTTCTTTTATCCTCATATTGAATAACATCTTCAGTCTTTCTTATTTGTTGTAGAGAATTATCGATCCAACGTTTATACACTTGTATATATTCTGAAGTCTGAATTGTTGAATTAGAACGATGCCAATAGTAAGCACGAGTTGCTCCTTTTCCCATATTAAGAAATGAAAGTATCAAAAAAGATATAAGTAATAATCGCCAAGGTATTTTTTTTGAACCTAGCATCCAACCAACACATCCAAGGAATATATAGAGACCAAAAGAATTAAGATACAAGCCAACTCCTGTAACAAATAGCAGAATTATCATGAGACTCAAAAAAAGAAAAGCTTGATTTTTGGTTAATAATTTTCCTCCTAATAAATAACTAATAGTCACTATCGCTAAAACTACAATACTACCAGTTAAAGCTCTTACAACAGAAATCAAGGGTCCTGGCAATATCAACCATAAAAATCCAGATATAATACCCACTTCATAAATAATTCTTAATATTAAACTACTAATAAAAAAAGGAAATACTTGAGTCTTGCTAAATTCTTTACTATAACCATTCTTAGGGGGAGTTTTTTCTACATAAGATAACCAGCAAAAAGTTGCTACTATTAGAAAACTAGCAACGATTAAAGAGGCGATAAAATGTTGTGAAGGAGTATATTTTGCTATTTGTTTATGATTATTAATAAGAGGGAAACTATGGGTGAATAAAAAATTAATTGCTAATACAGGAAATAAAGGCAATCCTTTGGCGCGATTGCGACACCATAAATAACTAGGATAAAGTGCTGCTATAGCAATTATTAAAGCACTAATTATGCTTAAAAAATTGGCTTGAGATGTAGTAATAAAATAACAACTTAGACCAGAAACTATCCAAAATCCTTTCAGAAAAATCTTTTTTTGTTCGGGTCTAAAATTTAAAGATAAAGTTTGAGGTTGATTAAAATAAAAAAATTGAGAAGTCATTTTTAAGTAAAGTTATATAAATTACTTATGTGGTTAGTAGTTAGTAGTTAGTAGTTAGTAGTTAGTAGTTCATTAGTCACTTCTTGGGACAGAGAAGATTTATTGAAAATTTCACATAGTCTTTTAGTCATACTTCTAGCGGTGTATGGCTCGAAAGCCAACCAGTTAGTATTAGGAACTGTATTTCCAGGAAATTTAAATAAGCTATCAAGTTTAAGTTTTAGTTGCTGAATTAATTTACTTTGATTATCTTCACTTTTAAATGTAACTATCTCCCCTGCTTGAGTTTGTTGCATCACATTTACCACTAAACTATTTTCATGAAATATTCCTAAGATCGGTTTTTTTGCCAAGATACAAGGGTAAATTTTAGAAGCACTATAGTTAGGATCGTCAGAGCCAATTAGCAAAATACCGTTGCTATCTTTGAGAACTTGTAAAGCTTCAAAATAAGGTATTCGTAAAGGATGTTCTGTAACTAAATCTCCTACTCCACAAGCTATCGCTATAGGTTCAATGGTTTTAGTTTCTCTACCTTTGGGGGCATAGCTAGTACCTACAAAATGGAGTTTTACTGATTCCCAGATTTGGGAGTTTTGATTGCGATGATTACTAATAGCTATAAATAAAGCTTTTAGAGATTTTGCCATATCTTCACCTCCACGCCCTACATAAACCCAATGAATTTTGCCATCTTCAGAATCAAAAATACTTTGTTTAATTTCTAGATTGGGCAATAGTTCAAAGTCTTTTTTTGGTGCGCCAAAAGGCAATACTGTAAATTGTTTCGACTCAAGCCACGAATATCTTTGCTGCAATATTGCTGGGTAAGACGTAGAAACACTCGTTATATGCTGGACATATTTCATCGCCTTTGGCTCCAACAAACTCGCCATAAATTGAGCAAAGCCATACTTTAAATTACCTCCTGGAGGCTTAGTATTAGTACCTTGTTCTTGATAATAGTCACTTAGCCAAGGGTCTTGAAAATCTAGAATATAAGGCACACCAAACTTTTTAAACCACCTAGAAGCTAGTCCCATCGCCAGAAAAATAGTGGTAGAAAAATAAATTAAATCAAAAGACTTTTCTCGTAAAACTTTGTCTCCCATAGAAACTAGATAGGGTAAACAACGCCAGCCAAGATTATTTAACCCAAAAATCTTGGTATATTTAACAGGTATAGCTTTAATATAGGAGACTGGTATAGCTTGAGGTATGGTAGATGGCAAATAGCGATCGCACACTCCTTGTACTGCTTCTGGCTGTACTGCTATGACATGGGGTTGCCAACCAAATTCTTCAAAGTAGGGCAAAGCCATTCTAACTCGCTGATGATCCGCAGCGTTTATGGGAGGAAAATGAGGGCTAATAATCAGGACACGGCGTTTCAAAGCTTTAGGTTCGGTAAAATTAGAATTGATTCTTTTCTGTTATATCCGCACAATTACTAAATTGACCAACTTTATTTTTAATTTCACTTAAAATACTTAATGGAAAATCCCATCAAACAATTTACTATCTCCGAAACTGCCAAAGAACAACTAATTAAGCTCAAACGCAATACTAAAATTGAACAGTGGAATATCCTCTGTCGGTGGGCATTTTCCTACTCTTTGGCAGAGCCCAGTATGCCTACTGCTCTTCCTGTCAGTAAAAATAGCAATGTAGAACTAACTTGGGATGTATTTGGGGGAGAAATTGCGGATATGCTCCTCATAGCTCTCAAACAAAGGTGTTATCAAGATGGTTTGGCTACAGATACAGAAACTCTCAAACAGCAATTTTGCTTACATCTGTATCGAGGTATTGGTTATCTATCAGGAAATGATAATCTCAAAAATATTGAGGATTTAATTGATTTAATATTTGCTGTAGATGAACCTAAATAGAAGACAATTAGGGAAAAATCAAACCGCAAAGAAGCAAGGGAAACCAAAGATATTATACTGAGAAAGATCTAGTCTTGCTGTTTTATGTATTCTATTAAGGTTCAGTTAAAACTGAATAACCGCGAAAAGACCAAAATGAATCAACATCTAAGATTTGCGCGGTTTTGCTATAACTATGGTTTGTCCCTATACAATCAGCTTGACCACGAAGAATACCCAGGAGGTAGTTCTAAAAAGATAGATTTAATCAAGAAAGTATTTACCAATGTCACCAAGAAAAACCCTAATTTTGCTTGGACTAAGAAGCTTTCAAGTCGGGTTTACCAAAATGCTTTTCGTAATCTAAAAACTGCTTTTTCTCGTTTTTTTAAAGGACTAGCAAAATACCCGAAATATAAAAAGAAAAAGCATCCTGGAAGTTTTACAGTTGATTCTTCTAATGGGGTAATACTTCAAGAAGGAGGCAAATTAATTAAATTACCTACTTTAGGAACTTTCAGAACTTTTGAATCAATTCCTAAATGTGTATCTCAAACTTATACTGTCTCTAAAAAAGGAGATAAATATTATGTAGCTTTTACCATCAATGCCCAACTCATACCCCGAATAACTCACGAAGTATTTGAACCAGTAGGAATTGATGTAAATTTAAGCGATGGTAAATATTGTGTAATTAGCGACGGTACTGAAATAACTTATCCAAAACCTCTTTTGAGTGCGATAAACAAGCTGCGGAAGTTGCAGTACCATAATCGAAACAAGCAACTGGGAAATAGGAAGAAAGGTATTCTCGCCTCTAATAAGGCTCGAAAATACTATCGTAAATTAGCCAAACTGCAAAAACAAATAGCTGACAAACGTAACGATTTTCTGCAAAAATTAACAACAGATTTAGCTAGAAAATATCGACATATCAGGCTAGAAACCTTGAATATAAAAGGCTTAATGCAAAATTATAAATTAGCTTTTCATTTTGCTGACGCGAGTTTCTACAAATTTAAAACCTTACTACAGAATAAAGCTTTATCTCATGGAGGCATAGTTGAATCAGTAGATATGTTTTATCCCAGTAGTAAACTATGCAGTCGATGTGGCAATAAGAAAGATGATTTAAAGCTAAAGGATAGAATATATCACTGTAGTAATGCCTAATGCCAACCTATATGCAGGGATTTAAACTCTAGCTTGAATTTAGCCCATGTTTCGGCTGAACATATAGTTGATAAAATAGGGTCGGTTAGACCCGAATCTACGCCTGTGGACAACTTACCGCCGACGGAGTTGGTTGAAGCAGGAATCAAACCTCAAAGTGAGTAACTTTGGATAAGTTTTGAGTAACAGATAACATAATTTAAAATAATTTAGATACTTATTTCTTTAATGATTCCTCGTCAAGATATTGTTCAAATCTTCGCTACTTTTATTCAATTTGATTTCGATCGCTTTAATAATTGGATTCTCGATCCCCGTTTGCGTCGCAGCATGAATAAGTGTTTGGACGAAACAACACCAAAAGAAGTTTCAGAAAATTTCTGGGCGATATATTGGCATAAAAGATGGCAGAAACAGCCCAAAGGAATTGCTCGCGATCATTTATTAGCATATTTACAAGAAGTATGTTTTTGGTCAACTAAAAAAACTCTTACAGGATTTACTAGTACTCAATACTCGATTCCTGATGGTTTCCAAATTGCGATCGCCAGAATTGATAAAGTGCTTAAGGGATTTGATGGCGATCGCGGATTCAAGTTAAAAAGTTACGCCAGTATTACTTTTAGTAACCTGATTCGGGAATTCTTGCGCCAACGACAGGAAATAGATATTTGTTCTGAATGGTCACTCTTAAGAAAACTAAGTCAGAAAAGATTACAAGAATCCTTACAAAATGCGGGATTATCAACAGAAGTACAGAAAAAATATATTTTAGCTTGGAATTGCTTCAAAAATATCTATGTACCTGAACGCTCCGCTTCAACCAGAAGACTAGCAAAACCCAGTCCAGAAGCTTGGAACGCGATCGCAGATTTATATAATCAACAAAGAGCCTTACAGGTTTCAGCACCAGAATCAGCCATTTCTCCTGAAACAATTGAAAAATGGCTTTTAATTTGCGTTAAAACTAGTCGTTCTTACTTATATCCCGATGTTACCTCTATTAACAAGCCCAAGCCAGGATATGAATCAGGAGAAGTCGCTGATTCTCTCATCGGAGAAGTGGAAGAATCCCTTCTGAGCGAAATGATTATTGAAGAAGAAATAGAAGAACGCAATCAACAACAAACTCAAATTAATCAAATATTACTCTCTGCCCTCCAAAAACTGAAACCCGATGACCAAAAACTACTAGAACTCTACTACGGTCAAAAACTCAAACAGGAACAAATTGCCAAAAAACTAAACACTCAACAATATAATATCTCTCGGAAACTCTCTAGAACCAGAAAATCTCTCTTAAAATCCCTTTCCCTTTCTATTAAAGAAAATCTGCATATCTCTCTAACCTCAGACGTACTCAAAAACATTAGCGTAATTATCGAAGAATGGCTTTCCAGCCACTACCATACCAATCAACAATAAAATCAACAATTAGGAGCATAAACCAGTAATGACTATTATATTTAATCCTACCCAAATAGTAATACAACTCCCCGAAACTCTACAGCAGACAACTTGGAATAAAACTCAAAATGCAGCTACTCCCAACAGCCGATGGCAAACCTATCTTAACCAATTAACTCTAGATGCTTTTATGTCCAGTGCCAAAGAAGAACAAGAAGCAACTATTAAACCTTGGTTAAACTCTCAAACCTTAGCTAATATTGCCGAACTAGTTAATGGTACAGCAATTATCTTAGGTGATGCCAAAGTAGTATTAATTCCCTCTGAAGCTGAAGATATAGAAGAATTGCGATTACCTCAAGAATGGATTGATATTCCAGAATGGGTAGCAGACTATTATTTAGCAGTTCAAGTTAATGTAGATGCAGGTTTTTTGAGAATTTGGGGTTACACCACTCATCAACAAGTCAAAAAAAACGGAACTTATGACCCCATAGACCGAACCTATACTCTAGATGATACAGATTTAATTACCGATCTTAATGCTTTTTGGGTTGCTAGAGAACTGTGTCCAGAAGAAGAAACCCAAACAGCAGTATCTCCCATTCCTGCCATATCCCCTACTCAAGCCAACAATTTAATTGACCGATTAGGCAGTACAGAAATTTTAGTACCCAGGTTAGCTATTCCTTTTACTCTCTGGAGTGCTTTATTACAAAATGATGCTTGGAGGAATAGTTTAGTAGAAAAACGCCGAGGCATAGAAAGAGTTTCTGTTTTAAATTGGTTACAAGAAGAAGCTACTAACTTAGCAGCACAATTTGGCTGGAGACAGGTAGAATTTCAACCTAGTATAGTAGGTGCAAGAGGTGATATGGCAACAGCAATACCTCATAAAGCTTTAGCTAAACAATTAACTATTGGTAATCAACTTTATGAGTTAAAAATATTTCCTATTGAAACCCATACTTGGCGGTTTGAATTACATAGTTTAGCCTTAGGAGCAATGATTCCTACAGGTGTTACTCTCAGATTATTAACCGAAGATCGACAAAGTTTTACAGGTAATGAACACACCGCAATTACCCCTGTAGAAATGCTGGATTTAGAAGTAGAATTAGACCCTGGAGAAGGCTTAATTTGGGAAATTGAACCTTCTCCCGAAGATTATCAAGCAGAAATTTTACATTTTTAAACTGAACTGTGTCTAGTTTGAGAAGTATTGTTTTTATATTATTACTTATTAATTATCTATCTCTCATCAGAATTAAGCCTTTTCCTGTTACTCGACAAATACGCCAATCAGGCAATACAGTAGCCCCCATTTCTTGATAAAAAGAAATAGCATTTTCATTCCAGTCTAAGACACTCCATTCTAACCGTCCCACATCTCTAGCTAGAGCCAAATCAGCTAGATAATTTAGCATGGCTTTACCAATACCCTGACGACGGTACTCAGTTAAAACAAATAAATCCTCTAGATAAATTCCTGGCTTAGTCAGAAAAGTTGAATAATTATTGAAAAATAACCCAAAGCCAACGACCTGCTCTTTGACTTCGGCTACTATTGCTTCTATATAAGGTTGCTCACCAAATAAATGTTCGGCTAAATTTTGAGAATTGCCTGTTACTAAATGGGACAACCTTTCATAATCTGCTAGAGCTTTAATTAGGGTAAATATAGCTTCAACATCATCAATAGTGGCACTACGAATTGTAAAGTTATTCATTATTTTTGCAGTGAATAATATCAAATTTAATCATAATAAGCGATCGCACTTAAGAGAAGGAGCCTGATTAATTAATCTACAATTCACTAATCTAAAATGGCAGGGTCAATATCCTCTTCGTACTTAAACTGCTTAATCGCTTGCAGTAACTTTGCAGAGGAAGCGTTACTAATCAGATAAGTTTTAAACTTCTGCCCTTGACTGAGATAGGTAAGATAGGAAGATTGCATATAGGGACGATAATTCCCATTATTGGCTACATAAACTTCAGAAAATGCAAGTAACGTCGCATTACTGTACTCTTCCAGCAATTGAGTTTCTGGTAAAGTTAGCTCTTCAATCGAATCAATCACTTTGCTCATTCCTCCGTCCAGTGCTGAAATATCAATGTGAGCTTGCCCTTCTTGCAGTACCAGATATTTATCAGGATGAGTCAGCCAAGTAAACGAGTCCAGTTGTTCAAAAACAAACGGGGTAGCGGGGTCGTAACTACCTGCTCCCAGAAGCACTGGAATTTGAATCTGACTCAATCCCTTGGAACCAAATATACTTCTATTCACTGGGTTATGGGCTAAAACTGCTACAACGCGCTCGTCTCGGAAATTATAGGTCTTACGCTCCAAGTCTAATGCTCGGCATTGCAAGAGTAAAGCAGTATTCAACTTACCTCTATCAAGGACACATTCTTGTTCGAGATGGTCAAAATCAATAGTTGCCCCAGCAACCGCCAGTGCTGTATAGCCCCCAAAAGAGTGACCGAAAACACCAACCTGGTCTAGGGCAAGCTGAGCGTTAAATTCTCTAGAATTGCGCTGTTCTAGTTCGTCAATGACATAACTGATATCGAGGGGGCGATTGATAAATTCATCGGTTAGAAAAACTTCTCGCGACAATCCTTGTAATAGTGCCTGCTGCTGTTGCTCATCACTGCCAATATGTTGAGGTAGTGCCACGACATAGCCGTGGGAAGCCAAATGTTGTGCTCCCCCAGCAAAGTCTTCTGGTTTAGAGCCCAATCCATGAGACATAATGACCACTGGAGTTCGGTTTCCTTGTTGCCCCTGTGGCGTGTAGATATCGACGTAGAAAGTGCGGTTGCGACTTTTATCTGTGAGAGTCCACCTTTTTTGTTTCACCTCAAAGCTTCCCCTTTGACGCAAGTCAGGGAGATTGGTGAAATTAATGGGGTCGGCTTGTGTTGCTTCCTCTGCCGACAATTGGGGGATTTTTGCTTCACTAAATAGTTTAGTTGCCTTGACTACTTTTTTGGTCGAGTTGGAGAAGTTGAGGATTTCTTCCAGATCGAATTGGATATTGGTCGGCAGCTTACGGAAAAAATTGATTAAGCTCAATCCTTCTGAATCAAAAGCTGCTGTTACTATTGCTCCACGCAGGGCGTATTTACCATTCCTGCCTCCTTGGATTTGGATAAAGTTACCCACAAGGGTAAGAATATCTTCGCCGATTTGGGTTTTGAAAAAGCGAGATACTAGAATTGGGTCAAGTTTTGCTGGTTTAATTAGTGCTTCGCGAAATTTGATTTTTTCTTCCTCACTGGCTCCAGCTAAATTCAAGAAAAAGCCTAGATTTTTGTTGACCGTTCCCTCCTGGGCAAAAGCATCTAGAGAATCGACTCTCAGGGGTTCATTGAAGGGGGGATAGTTAAAATAAAGTGTTTGAGCCTTTATCGGTGTGATCGTTGAGGTCAGTATTATTGTTCCCAAGATTAGACGTTGAAAACAACGAAGCAGAGTTATATTGTGGGATTGGGTCCGATTAGTAGTTATTTGGTAACCAGTCATCGCTAGTGATTCCCCTGTAGTGAAAATAAGATTGATCGCCGATTATTAGTATTGTAAACCTGAGTCTCTAGCTATTTAGGAGCAATGGTATAAAATTGCTCCATTTCTCGCTGGTAATTTTAGTTTTAGTTTATTTCCTTCTAAGTCTGTATGAGATATAACTTCTGCTTTGCCATAGACTACATGACTTGATTGAATAGGTAAATGACCAAGGGAAAATTCTACAGTAACAGGATGAATATCCGTATTTATAGCAATGATTAGAATCTCTGAATCTAGAGTGCGGGCGAATACATAAGTCTGATCTTCAGCATATAGTAGTTGGTATTTGCCTGTGCGTAAAGCTGGATATTTATGGCGCAGGGCAATCAATTCTTTGTGATAATTTAAAGTATCATTGTCCCAATGAATCTCTAGAGGGAAACCACGACGACAATCAGGGTCTTTTCCTCCCAATAAACCTACTTCGTCTCCGTAATAAATACAAGGAGCACCAGGAAAAGTAAACAGTAATAGGGTGCAAAGATGAAGAGTCGCTTTGTCTTCTCCCACAGCAGTTAATACTCTGGGGGTGTCATGACTGTTGAGTAAATTAAGTTGAGTTAGCTGGATTTGCCAAGAGTATAAGTCTAATAAATCTTGAATTCTCTGGGCATAATCTGAAGCATTTAAGGCTGGATAGGGGGTGTAGTGGGGTTGAGCATATTCTGAGATAAAGCGATCGCCAGAAGTAAAGGCAATAGTTGGTTCAGCAAAACGATAGTTCATTACCCCATCAAATTGGGTTCCATCCAGCCATTGACTGGCATCGGACCAAATTTCTCCTACGATATAAGCTTCGGGGTTGATTGCCTTGACGCGATCGCGGAATTCTTGCCAAAAACCAGGGGTTGTGACCTCATTAGGCACATCTAATCGCCAGCCATCAATGCCTTTTTCCAACCAATATTCCCCAATTTTCATAATATATTCTTTTACTTGAGGATTATCGTGATTAAACTGGGGTAAAGCACGATTTCCCACCCAAGAAACATAGTTAGCAGGCTTACTTCCATCATAGGCAGCAAGGGGCCAGTCCTCAACCTTAAACCAATCTAACCAAGCTGAATTACCACCATTTTCTAAAATGTCATTAAAAAAGAAAAAACCGCGACTAGCGTGATTAAATACCCCATCTAGAACAATTTTGATCTTTCTGTGGTGTGCTGCTTTAATCAGTGCATCAAAAGCCCTATTTCCTCCTAACATGGGATCGACTTGATAATAGTCGTGGGTATGATAGCGGTGATTAGAAGGAGATTGAAAGATGGGAGTAAAATAAATAGCATTGATGCCTAAATCTTGAAGATAATCTAATTTTTCGATCACTCCCCATAGATCCCCCCCCTTATAACCTTCATAAGTGGGTTTAGCATCCCAAGATTCTAAACAGGAAGATTGTGGGAATCCAGGCTGAGGTTGTTGAGTTTTGGCAAAGCGATCGGGAAATATTTGATAAAAAACCGCATTTTTAACCCAATCGGGAGTTTTAAAATTCATAGCTTATTGCAATTGTTCGGAATTATTTATGTATATTGGGTTGGGACTAGCAAAATTTTCAAGCTGCATAATGAACACAGAACACCCAAGACTACTCAAACAAGTCAGAATTTTGGATGCTGTTGCTAAGTGCGATCGCGTTGCAGATGTATTGATAGTTAA
>JASJDF010000001.1 GCA_030065715.1 Xenococcaceae cyanobacterium MO_188.B19
TTTGATAAACTTCTTAGAATCCGAAACTACCATGATTTTAAGTTTCAGCATCAGAGCCATAAAGATTTTGGCTACAAGAGCAGTGCTATCATCCCCTTCATAGAAGTGAACAATTCGTCCAGATTGCTTGTAATCATTCTTGATAATAAAGGGAACTTCATCATCAGGACGCATGGCACGGAAGAAATCAACTGTGACATCATCCATGTGAGCATCGGCTAAAACTACCAATTCGGCTTTACGGACAATATATTCTAGAACTTCTAGAATTTCTGCCCGATGTTCCTTACAGGTTTTAGAGTGAAGTAGATGGGCTAAATATTGACAGGCTTCATCGATGAACACACAACCGTATTCAATGAGTTGGTTTTGCAGTTTGTATAAGCTATCAATGGTAATACTCAGTCCTAGAACTTCGGCTAATTTGCCTTGTTCTAAATCGGAGTACATCTGGGTTTCTAAGCGTTCCGAGAGGTTTTTAAGCAGGTTGACCCGATGTCCGAGATTGAGAAATCGCATCTGTGGATGTAATTGGCGGAACAGTGCCATGAGTTGAGTTTTCCCCGTACCCATACCACTCCAGAGAGCTATTAGCCCCCTATTGGGTAGGATAGCAGTGGGTATGTTGGTTTTACCTACATTCTTTTCCAAGTAGCTGTTTTTTATGCCTTTTGGGGTGTGCTGAGGGTCACTAACTAAGATGGATTCACTTAAATAACGAGTGTTGAGGGTAATATTAGGAGTATATTTCTTACTAAGTCCTCTGGGGCGGGGATAACAGACTTGTTTGTATTCTTTGAGACTTAATGCGTCTTCGATAATCTTGGTTAATAGTGCCTCGGCTGATTCTCCCCTATTGGCTACAAAATCATCAACACCTTTTTCGTCTCCTGGTAAGGATGCTATTTCACATTCACAGCCAGCACCTTCAATAGCCTCACCAGTGCGGAGAGTAGCTTGATAAACTGCGTAACGAGTTTTAGATTTGGTTTCGTAATCAAAAAGGATAGTAAATTTACGACCAGCCTGAGCCATTGGGAGCAAGTCAGGATGTAATTTTTCCTCATGTTTGCTGCCGACTCGTCCCCCCCATATTCCTGGTAGGGCGATCGCTACAAAGCCTAGAGAGAGTAAACAAGCTGCTTTTTTCTCCCCTTCAGTGTAAATAATTGGTATTTCAGGATGTTGCTGTACCCACTCCCAGAAGCAGACGAGATTAGAATTATTTATTAATCGTAAAGCTTGGGTCGAATCAGGACGCTTGATGTTATGTCTTTGGGCGACTCGATCCCAGATGTGAGAGGGAACATCAAAATAGGTGACGCGATTAGCTACTTTGAGAGGAGATTCGTATTTGATGGGTTTATTCTTTTTGCGACAAAGACGAGGATTGTTGGACTTAAAGCGACCCCACAGCATCGGTTGCCAGTTATTAAGGGGGTCTAGTCCTGAGACCCACCAACCACCAGACTCTAGATGACCATAACGATTTAACCATCGTTCTCTTAAGCGACCATCATTACGGCGTTGACTGTCTGATAAGCCATAAAGGAGGTAGTCATAGGTAGTGAATCCTGAAAGAGAGATTACGTTAAGAGTTATTAAATTGTCATCAACACAACTGTTTTTCCACTCTTGTCGATGACGGGGTGAAATTCGGCTAAATCTGTGATTTAGAGTTTTTTGAGAGTTTTGATTGAGTTTTGTTTGCTCTGTATCCATGAGAGAAAAGTTGTGGATAGCAGACAAACGCGATACAATTTCAAGTAAGGGCGGGTATCCTTCCATGAGAAATTGGCTCAGTTCAGTGGTCATTGCGTCCAAACAATATTCACACTGCTCTGAGGTTGGGACTCGCGTCCGTCCTACATATTTAACTACCCATCATAATAACGCCCAGCAGTGCATCTACGGAACTGTTGAGAATAAATGTTGAAATTTTAATCCACAGAAAAAAATCTAGTGGAAATATAGTGAAGGGCTAGACTGTTTACTGGTCTTGGAATGGGTGATTTTTCTTTGATGAAAAAGAGAATACTAGATAATAAACTTTAACTAATTTCTTAATAATTCTTCACTGTGAGAGGAGTCTATAGGGTCGGTGTGCCAAGATTTCAAAATCTTTTGTGTCTCTGTCGCCGTCGCTAATCTTTCGGCTGTTTGACAGTGCAAAAAACCATCACGAAAACTAGCTGTGAACTTCCAAAATTGAGATTTTCTAACGTTGCTGGGACAATTTTTGAGGTGTAAATAGTTTACAGAAGCCAGAATTTGTTCTTCACTATAGTTTTGCCAATAATTCAACTGCATTCTTAGTAAAACTTTTTCGGGAGTACGTTCGGCAATAGTTCCTTGAAAAGTAAACCAGTTGTCGTGTTTGATCCACTCAGGAAATTCGAGATGAATCGAACGTAGGTCAAATCGATAATAAGGAGGTTCTTCTGTTCCCATTACCCAAGTTAAAAATCTTAATTTTTTCTCACCCTTTTCGGATTCTATAGGGTGACCTGCAATTTTGGGGAACTTTTGTCGAACCTGTTTAGATGTTTCTGCGGGAAAAATTCCATAATCGGTAAGTAAAGAGCCGTATTTAGGATGGGATTGACTAGGCAAGTAAAAACCTTCTATTCCCCCAATACTTTGGAAAGCAATTTTCTCTACCATAGTTTTAAGCCAGACGAAAGTTGATTCAATACTTTTTTTATACTACTTTTACCTTGCCATTTAAGATTGTAGATTGGCTCTTTTGGCAGTGTCCTGATGTTTCACCCCAAACCAATAAGATAATCAAAATTTCCTTCTCCGACATTCTTTCTTAAAGTCTGCATAATCTGAGTACTATTGTCATAAGGTCCTTCAATAAAATAAGGCTTACCCTGATAACCAAAAGTTAATTGTGGCTGACCGTTCCAAGTGCCTAAATGATTTTGGGTTTTTTGAAAATCCTTATGGGGTTTAAATCCTAACTCAGTAGCATAATTGATCGCACCATAGACAATTGCTTGTGCTTGCTCTAAGGTGATCTCCTGATAACCATCGGGGAATCCTTGATAAACCATGTTGAGGAATTGTTGATATTTGATGTCATTGAGTTTCTTTTCTCCCATCGTATCTTTTAACCCCAGACACCAATAATCAACCAAGTAGGAACAAACCACAAAACGCTTATAGCCTGTGGTTCGTGCCACTAAAACCATTCCCAAACCACCTACGTCATGCTCGTCAAGAGGGTGAGCTGTCAATAATCGCTCTGCACAATTAGTATTAACCAAACATTGGGCAATAGGGGCTAGTTCTCCAGTTTCGGCTCTGGCTAGGGCAATTTCTTTGGCACTTGCCTTAATCACTGAATTGACTTGAGATACTTTCAAACCCAACTTACGGGCAATTTGCTTCGAGGTTAAACGTTTGTCGCGTAGAGCTAGAATTTCTGACTCAATATCTGAAGTCATAGTCATGGGTGAGGCAATAGTGTACGAAAATACTTAACAAGAATATTATTATTCTCTGGGACAATTCCTAACCCAAAGCATTAATACTTATTAATAATAGATTTAAGTAGATCCATCAAGGATTGAGAGCGAATCTGGGAGATGGATAGTTACTTATCTTTGCTCAGGGGGAACAATCCAGAAAGTACATTTAGGATTTTTATCTTTTTGACATTTAATCAAACGAGCTAGATTCCATTCCATCAGTTCCCGTCCCGAAAGTTTAACAGAACGAGGATAGAGATATTCAGAAAACCTCATACCAATTGCCAAACAGATTCCCCCCCAAAAAAACAAAACTACTATAGGACTAAACCAATCAGTCAACCTTACCCAAATACTATTAACCGTTAGCTTTTGAATTCGTCCGTGAGAACGATCTATCTGTGCTACCGCCTTATCTAACCCATTCATGGTCGTACCAGTGCGGGTTAACAAAACCTTTAAAATTTCATGATTGGTCTGTCTATCTTTTTCTATTTGAGCATATAGACCTTGAATTTCATTCTTTAAGCGTCTAACTTCATCCCTAGTATCTTGAGCTTGTGCTAGGGTTTCGCTATTAGCATCAGCAATCGCACTAGTTGCAGCCGAACCAGCCTTTTTTATATCAGAGACACATTTATTACTAACTTTTTCTATCTTCTGGGCTATAGTCTCAGCTTGTTGTTGTTGTGTCTCTTGAACCAGTGAAATAGCGTTATAAATTTCTTCTAGACTTTTAGCATTAGATTCTTTCCAATCAGCTAAAAGTTTAGACAATTCACTAGGAGCAGCTTCTAAAAATACGCGCATCTGTCCAGTGAGAGCCAAGATTAAAAACATCGGGTCATCTGCATCTAGACCACTCACATTGATAATCTCATGAACCTTAGCTTTTATCTCTGGAGACTCCGAAGACAAACAAGCGTCTAAAACTTCACTAATCTTTCGATTTCCATTCCCATTAAATCTACTCATTTTATTTTTTTAATCTTGTTCCTACTTCTTCTGATGGAAATACTATTTCTGATTCATTCTCCCAAAGCCCTGTACTATCAAAAGCTAGATAGGCAGCCTTTAAAAAATTAACTACTCTTTGTTTTCCTAAAATCTTAAATTCTTGAGAGTTTCTAGCCTCGTCAAAGTTTAATTGATTTTGATTGATTATATATTTTTCACTATGACCAAGCTTAGGAAAATCAATGACCTTAACTTTATACTTTTTAATTAACTTCTGAACCGAAGAGTCTGCCTCAATTGCTGACCAATCATCACATAGCCCAAAGTTCCGCACCAGAATATGAGTCATTTGGTCTTTATAACAATTCAGAGAAGCCAAAAAAAGTTGAACAACATCATATTCTCCGTTACAGACAAACCATTTACAGAAACTCACATCATATTCTTGACCCAACTGAAATAATTGATTGCGGTCTATCCAAGCCTTCATCGCCCGATGAACTTGAGAAGGAAGACTAACAATCACAGGTTTATCCATCGCCATCTCAAAGATTCTATCTGCCTTATCAGCTTGTTTTTCATCTTCACTTAAAACAGCATATTGACAGATATCTCTATAAGCTCTGGATACATCTGGATTAGACCGATCTGTTTCTACAGCAGTAAAGGGTAAATTCCGATCTAAACAATATTGAACCATAGTGCGAGCTACAAAAGATTTACCAACACCACCCTTCTCCCCATCTATCAAATGAATCGTTGCCATATTTTCTTATCTAATATTGATTAAAATCACTGGATAAATCTTGATTAGAGCCTGATAATTTCTTCGGTTTAGTCTTAGTAGATGTTCTAGATTTAGACCGAGAACTAACCGACTCTTGTTTAGTATCACTCATAGGTGATTCTCTAACAGTATCAGATTCAACTTTATTCAAATCTTTATTTGATTTTTCTTTAGAAGTATTTACATCTTTAGAAGTATCTGTATCTGATTGTGATTTAGATGATGTTGTATCTTTATCTTCCTTTAGTCTTGACTCGCTAGAAGCTATATCTTCCGATTGACTTGTTTTACTTTGTCCTGATTTAGTTCTTTTTCTTCTCGATGCCGACTCTTTAGTGATATCCATTAAATATTGTTTGAGGGTTGAAGCAGAAATTAATATTCCTTGTTCTTCTAGAATCCCTGACAAGTCTTGATAACTATATCCTTTCTTCAAAGCACTCTTAAGTTTATCTCTGAGAAAATAAATGCTTTCTCTTAGGGTTAGTTCTTCTTTAGGTTTTTCTTTTAACTGACCTAACTTATCTAAAGTGGTTTTTAGTTTATCGATATGAATCTTCTGATTAGCTTTAGTCTTGACCATTGTAGATTCTCATTTTTTTCTATTTCTCTCATCACATCATAATTAACAAGCATATCGATGTCACCAGTAAAAACTTTAATAATCTTTACTTCAATTTAACTAAAGTCTCTGAACTCAGTACAATAATTCTATATAATCTATCTCTATATATTGCCCGAAGTGTACGACTGGCTTTATAGACTATATTTATTCTCAGCTAACGAAAAACTGTTTTCTTTTTCCCAGTAGCGTTCTACTTGGGTGAAGGGAATAGAAAATTGAGCTTGATACTCACTACACAATTTTGCCTTCGGCACCGCTACCGCTAAAATTGTGAGTGAGCCAAAGGGGTCAAACCCCTCTGGACACCCCGAACATTCGTAGCGGAGCTTTAAAAGTTAATTGAAACGGAAAGACGGGAAAAATGCGCTTTATCACCATTGACTTAATTTAACCCCAACAGAATAAAAATCTACTGGGAAAAAGAATATGCCTCATGCCATTGCGAGAATAGCTAAACTTAAGGGTAGCAACATTACTCCCTCTGAACAGCATACCAAAAGAGTCAAAGAAGTTCCAAATGCTAACCCAGAAATTAACAACATTAGGTTTATCGGTCAACCAGAAACTTTTGATAGTCCAAGTCTAGACACTTTAGTAAGAGAGCGCATAGGAGAGCAGACAATTCGTAAGAATGGGGTTTTATGTGTGGAAATGCTCTTAACTGCCAGTCCTGAATATTTTAGACCAGATGACCCAAGTAGAGCAGGATATTATCAACAAAAGCCTTTAGAAGATTGGAAACAAGCAGTTCATCGATGGCTGGATAATCAATACGGCGACCGTATTGTCAGAGCCGAACTACATTTAGATGAAGCCACACCCCACATTCATGCTTATCTAGTCCCCCTAGATGAAAGAGGTAAATTAAACTGTCGCGGTTTATTTGGTGGACGAGCTAAACTCAGTAAGTTTCAAGATAGTTATGCTGAAGCTATGTCTCCTTTAGGACTAGAGCGAGGGATTAAAGGAAGTAGAGCTAAACATACTGCGGTGAAACAATACTATGCTGCGGTCAATAAAGAGCCAGATAATACTCTGGACATGACAACTATTCAACATCAATTAGCAGACCGCAAAAGAGCGATTAAAGAAAAAGAAACTCTTAAACATACAGCCCAAGCATTAGCCAAAGAAAAAGAAGTTTTACAACAGCGTCTTAGAGATTTAGAAATTAGGGTACATACTCAAAATAGAGAACTAGAAAACTGGAAAAAGAAATATATAGAACTTGCCAATAAAGTACGGGACTTTCCTTTAGAGAAAGTAGCTTATGAATTAGGGTTAAATCCAGACCCAAAAGATAAACATAAATGGCAAAATGAACATCACATTATTAACCTCACTGGCAGCAAGTTTTATGACTGGAAAGAATTAAAAGGAGGCGGTGGAGCAATCGATTTAGTAATGCACGTAAATGATTGTGATTTTAAACAGTCAGTAGCTTGGTTAAATGATCGTTTTGGTGAAGGAGCGACATTAGAATCTGTTACATATAAAACGAGAGAAATTATCAAAACAGAACCCATATTAATTTTTACTCCACCAACCCCAGAAGAGAGTAAATGGCAGGAGGTAAAAAAGTATTTAACTCGCTCTCGTAAATTACCAAGCGGTTTGGTTGATAGTCTGTATCAACAGGGGTTAATTTATGCCGATGACCAACAAAATGCTGTGTTTATTCGTCGTTCTTTAGACGAGTCAAAAATCACTGGAGCGACACTAAGAGGTACAGCAGGGGAAGATAACACTTTTAAAGGATTAGTTAAAGGAACAAAACGAAGTGAGGGGTGGTTTTATTTCTCGCAGGGAGGACAATCAAGCGACCCAATAAATAGAGCTGTGTTAGTAGAGTCTCCTATTGATGCGATGTCAATAGCTGTGTTAGACCGTAATGATAGTCGAAGAACAATTTACATCTCTACTGATGGGGCGGGTCATATACCTAATGAATTTTTACAGCAGTTAAGGGATGTAGTAATTGCTTATGACAATGACCAAGCAGGTAATTTGATGGCACAAAAGACTATCTCTCAGTTACCGAATGCTGTACGTAAAACGCCCAAAGCTATTGATTGGAATGAAGAACTGGTAAATCGGTTTAATTGGTTGAAGGAGAAAAGAAGCAATGAAATTAAAGAGCAGCCTCAACCAGAACGAAAACGGGATAGAGGATTGAGTTTGTAGTTTGATGTCAAGATAAGACAATTTAAACATACAACAATCGTTGCCATCTCCCTAGTGCAGTAGCTACTGTTTTGTAAGTGCAGCTAACACAGCAGATGTGAAAGGAGCGAAGGTGGTGTTAGCATCGGTATTAGAAGAGATGGTACGGATTGAGAAAATCCTTAGCTGACCAATCTTACGAAGGCTTGTTAGCAGAAACTTTACTCTCTTTTTACTTTGTTTTTCCTAAAATTGCCAAATCCTGTTCCGAACGTTTTATGATTTTTGATTCTCTTCTCAATTTGCTTGACAAACAACTCATTGAGATAAATGAATGCTCCTTAAATACAGTGGAAAATTTACTGTTAAAAGGAATTTTGGAAGATTTAAGTTATAGTGAAATTGGTCAACAAGAAGACTATAGTCCAGCTTACCTAACCAATGTAGCTGCCCCCAAACTATACAAAAAGCTTTCTAAGTTGTTGGGTGAAAACGTTACTAAAAAAAATTGTCGAACACTACTAGAGTCATATAATTCTTCAATTAAATACAAAATATCAGCTTCCTATCCTAGTGGTGCAGTTTCTTTAGACTCTTTTTTTTACATCGAACGCCCGCCAATAGAAGAGCAAGTTTATGGAGAAATTAATAAACCAGGAGCTTTGATAAGAATTAAAGCTCCCAAAGAAATGGGTAAGACTTCATTATTGCTAAGGATTTTAAATCAGGCTATTAATCAAGATTATCAGACCATTACTATTAATTTTGACCAAATTGACTGTTCTATTTTGAGCGATCTTGATCGCTTTTTACGCTTTCTTTGTGCTAGTGCCACTCAGCAACTCAATCTTGAACCAAAACTAGAAGAATATTGGGATGATGATATTGGCAGTAAAGTTAGTTGCAGCCTATATTTTCGATGTTATCTCCTAGAACAGATCAATTCGCCTATAGTCTTGGCATTTGATGATTTAAATCGAATTTTTGAATATCCGCAGGTAGCAATGGATGTTTTACCCTTATTTCGTTCCTGGTACGAAGATGCCAAAAGAGCAGCAAGTTGGCAAAAGCTGCGGATGATTGTCGTACATTCAACAGAAGCATATATACCTCTTCAACTTCATCAGTCTCCTTTTAATGTTGGTTTGCCTATTCAATTAAAAAGCTTCAATCTTGACCAGGTAAAAAAGCTTGCCAAAAAATACAAATTAAATTGGCAAACGAACGAAGAAGCGGAACAATTAATGAATTTAGTAGGGGGTCACCCTGCACTAATTCAGATCGCTTTATATCATCTCAGTCTCCAAGAAATTGACCTGGAGCAACTATTACAAAAAGCTTCAACTAATGACGGTATTTACCATCGTCATCTACGCCATCAGTGGTTAACCTTACAACAAGAACCTGAGTTAGGTGAGTTTTTTAAAATGATGCTTCAGACTAATCATCCTATTCAGTTAGAGCCAATTGTTGCTTATAAGTTAAGTAGTATCGGACTGATTAAGGAAGTTGGGAATGAAGCGATAGTCAGTTGCAAGCTTTATCAAGATTTCTTTTCCCAGAATTTTCTGGAGATAAATTGCAAAACTTAAGCATAATTTTTAAATTATTGACGGTTCTGATTTAGGAGGAAGCTTCTAAGTTTGCTTCTTGGCTTATCCCCAAGATTGCATAATTGGCGATCGCTTTGACTAACTTCTGTATTAGTTCGCAGATAATCTTGTATTTGATTACAGCCAGCAGCTAATAAATCTAGTTCAAACATTTGGTTGAGATTCCAAATAATAGCGGTTTTATCCTCACTAACAGAAGCAAGGGTTTTACCATCTGGACTAAAAGCAATACTCCATACTGCTTCATCATGTCCGTAAAAAGTTTTGAGCAATTTACCACTACGATGCCAAAGTTTAATGGTGCTGTCCCCACTAGCCGAAGCAATTAATTGACCATCTGGACTAAAAACAATTTGTCTGACTGCTTCCCCATGACTTTTGAGGGATTGATTGAAGGTAACGTTAACCCGATTCGACGATTGGTCTAGTTGCCACAGTTTAATTATTCCCTCAACATCTGCTGTTGCCATCAGTTTGCCATCAGGACTAATCTCCAATACTCCTGCCGAGCTAACGTTATAGTTATCTTGGTCAAGGGTTTCAATAATATCTCCACGAGTATTCCAAAGCTTAATCGTTTTGTCGTAACTTGCTGTCACTACGATCTGACCGTCGGGAGTAAACGCAATATCTCGCACCACATCCTGATGACCATCCAGAATAGTAATTAAATTACCCTGCCAATCCCAGAGTTTTGCCGTCTTGTCTTCACTGACAGTAGCAATTATTTGACCGTTAGGACTAATCACAATTCGCCATACACCAACTTTATGACCTTTGATCGTTTTCTCTAAAAATATTTGGGGTTGCTCTAAATCTTCGAGTTTGAGAAAGTTAATCGCACCATTCCAATGTCCAGATACCAGTTTATGTCGATCGTGACTAATCGTAATTCCTAGAACCGAGTCTTGTTCACTTTGGAAAGTATCTAGCAAAGAACCATCTTTAGCCCATAATTTAACTGTGCGATCGTCGCTTACTGTGACAATCATCTCACCTTGAGGATGAAAAGCTACATCTATAATCGGTGCGCTGTGACTTCTTAATACTTTTAATAAAGGATTATCTAGTCTGGCTAATTTAACGATATGTTGTCCAGAAGCAGAGGCAATAGTATTACCATCGGGGCTAATATCAATATCCCAAATTCTTCTTCTTTCAATATTAATTGTTTTTAATAAAGCACCTTCAAGACTCCAGACTTTAACCTTACCATCCCAACTAGCAGTGATAAATTTTTGACGATCGGGATGAAAAACAACTGCAACGATAGGGGAACTATGTCCTTCTAAAGTCTGTAGCAATTTACCGCTATCTGCTTGCCAGAGCTTGGCAGTTTGATCGTGACTCACAGAGACTATGGTCTTACCATCAGAACTAAAAGCTATATCTCTAACTTCATTAGTATGACTGTTAAGAGTTTCTTCTAGTTTAAAGCGACCCAAATCGTTGATTTTCCAGAGTTTAACGGTTTTATCCTCACTACCAGTGGCAATCATCTGACCATCGGGACTAAAAACAGCTTTCCAAACGGATTTATTATGACCGTCAAGAGTATCGATGAGCTTGCCGTCTCGCTGCCAGAGCTTGACCGTTCGATCTCTGCTGGCAGTGGCGATTATCTGACCGTTAGGGCTAAAAGCAATTCCTAAAACCTCATCTTGATGTCCTTCGAGAGTATGTAACAATCGACCATCTCGATGCCAAAGTTTAACTGTATAATCCCGACTAACGGTAGCAATTAGCTGACTATCTGGGCTAAAAGCAACGTCCCATATGGCAGCTTGATGTCCTTCGAGAGTATGAAGTAGACTACCATCCATTTTCCAGAGTTTTACAGTTCGATCGGAACTAGCAGTAGCGATTAGTTTGCCATCAGGACTAATATCTACGCCAAAAACTACTTCGCTATGTCCTGACAAGCGATTATATTCATCAACTCCATATACTGCTTGCCGTAAAATTGATTCAATCTGTTTAGCGGTATATTCATCTTGATAGTTAAGTTTTTGCCATTTTTGCTTGACCTCGATCGCACTCATCAGAGCTTTTAATTTCCGATCCGAAGCAAAGAGAGCTTCGGAATAATTAGTCAGAGCTTTAATTTCGTTCAGCATCGCCTGACGATATTGCCGATAGGCGATCGCACCAAAACCTAAAATACTCGATAAAGTAATTACCAGTGCTATTAAAACATAGCGTTGCAGTCGAGCAATTTCCTGCTGTTTTATGAGTCGCGCTTTAATTTCTTGAGCGCGTTCTGCTTCCAAAGCCTGTTGCGTTTCTTTTCTGTCTAATTCTTCGCTGCTGGTCAAAAAACGGTAATCGAGATCGCTTAAAATTTTATCCCAAGACCATTTTTGGGCATCTTGTAACGCTTTTCCTCGTAATAATCTGGAGGTATCTTGATATTGAGATTGCTGCCAAGCCTTCAAAGCCTCTGAATAGGGACGTAATTGAGATAGGTGTTTCTCTACCCAAGAAAGATTAAAAACTTCTTGATAGATACGGTTGCGGACTTTAAGCTTCCCTTGCTCTTTAATAATCAATCCAGAAAGCATTAGTTCTTGTTGCTCAATACTATTATCCGCAAGAATAAATCCTTGTTGTAGAATTTGTTGGTACATTGCCAATAAAGAACCTGTTTTTTGTTGGTTACTTACAAGGCGATCGCGGATGGTTTTTAAATGTTCTGGTTCGTCTTGAGTTTGCCAATTGTTAATAATCTGAGTTCGGATTAGCTGTTCGATCCAATCTCCTTCATTATTGAGCGACATCTGGGGAGGTGAAGCGCGAACTAATTTACATAATTTCTGGGTTAAAAAAGGTTGACCATTAGTCCAAGTTAGAATTTCTTGGAGAATTAATTGAGGGTTGCAGACAGTTTTTATTTCTTGTAGCCCTGCCAATAAAGGTTTAGCTTCTTGCAAAGTAAATCCGTTTAGTTGAATAGCTTGACCAATATTAAAAGGGGTTCGTCGATAATCATCGATCAGATCTGAAGGAGAGGCTACACCGAACAAAGCAAAACTCAAACGTCGATATTGAGGCTTGAGACTACGCTGATTATAACAAAAGCGAATCAGGGCAAAAAAATCATTGATCGAAAAATCTAAACTTAAAACACTATCGACTTCATCAAGACAAATCACTATTGGCGGTTCCCAAATATCATCTTGCTCTCTAGCTTCAGCTAATAATACTTCTTCAATAAATCGGCTCAAATTTTGAATTAAAGATAAATCTTGATGTGCTTGCCACCATTGCTTGAGGTTGATTTTGTTAAATAGATCAAAATTTTGCCATAATTCGACTACCAATCCTTTGTACCATTGTTCGATAGTCACTTTTTTTCCACTAATGCGGGTCAGATCGATCGCTCTACAACAATATCCATCCTGTCGCAAATGGTTCATCATCCTTACCATTAGACTGGATTTGCCCATTTGACGGGCATTGAGAACATAACAAAATTCGCCCCGTTTTAATGCTTCGTAGAGTTGGCGATCGGCAGCACGCACTACATAAGAAACTGCATCCATCGGCAAACTGCCACCAACTTGATAGTCATTCACAATATCTGCTTCTGTATATCAAAGTTCTAAAATATACATTCAATTAATTTCTACCTTAACTCACATTTTTAATTTTGTTAGAGTTCGACAGTTGTAAGAAAAGTAGTAGAAATTCAAGAATTTAATCCGCTCGGCATATTATTTTGAATTTTAATATTATTAGCTTTGGTCTTTAATATTATTAGGTTTATTAGTTGCAATCTAATTTGCTTTTTGCAATTAACTTTTTTGTAAAAATATAATAAAGTAATTATGATTGTTTTATGTTTTTATCGTGAATTTTAAATTGTTTTAAGAGATTTACAATACAGTATTTATCAAGTTTTTTATTTTTAAATGAAATAATGATCTTGATATTACAAGTCAAATTGCTATAAAAATTAACGACTTTTAATGTTAATTAAACTCTAATTTTTAACTATGATGTCTACACCTGATTCTATGATTCCCCATAATCACGAAGGTCACAATCACGGTGGTGAGCCAATGCCACCGCTTCCAAACCCAGAACCCTTAGCTTCTGGTGGTCAAATTTTAAAAGTAGATGGTACTACACAGAGAATAACAAACTTCGATCCAGCTAAAGATAAGCTCGACTTAGGTACTGATTCCATACATAATCAGATAGCTATCGATACACCCGAAGGCATAGCTTTCCAAAATTTATTTACTCCAAGTAAATCTCTTACTCTTGTTGGTGTTTCTCTCAAAGACCTCAAAGCAGAGAACTTTACAGCAATATCAGATGCTCACTTACAGCAAGACCTCAGTGCTGCCTTAGCTTGGGAGAACGGTACTGGATACGTCAGACCCAATACAGTATATATTCGTTCTCACGAACAGAATCTCCAAGAAGAAGTAGACTTCAACCCAGCTACAGACAAAATCAGTTTCTTCTACCTAAGTGTACGTGGAGATAATCAACTAAATTTTGCAGTGGAAGAAACTGCTAAAGGAGCTAGATTCTACAGCCCAATAACTAATCAAAGTATTACCCTCAAAGGAATCAAGTTTTCTGATTTGGATAGTTCGCACTTTGAGTGGAGAGCCAATCAACTAGAAGACAATATTGCTGACAGAATGGGGCTATCCGATAAAATAGTCGATTTTAGAATCGTTGATAGCAATGTGTTTAGCGGTAAGAGTGTTCCGATGGCAGGACTCGTGGATAGAGCGCCTTATCACTCACAGCCAGAATATACTGGTACAAGAATAGACTCAAATCCAGACCCAGTCGATCCAGTTGACCCAGTCGATCCAGTTGACCCAGTCGATCCAGTTGACCCAGTCGATCCAGTTGACCCAGTCGATCCAGTTGACCCAGTCGATCCAGTTGACCCAGTCGATCCAGTCGATCCAGTTGATCCCACACCTGGCAACTCAGAAGTAGATTTTGCAATTACTAATGATTGGGGTAGTGGTTATCAAGGTCAGGTAGAAATTAGCAATAATGATAGTAGTCAACTAAATGGTTGGACTCTGAAGTTTAAATTTTCTGGCAAAATCAATCAAATTTGGAATGCGGAAATTGTCAGTCAAAATGGGAACACTTACATCATTCGCAACGCCTCCTACAATGGCACAGTCGCCTCTGGTGAAAAAGTCACCTTTGGTTTCATTGGAGAAGGTTCAGCATCCAACTTACCTGATGTATTTGAACTGAATGGAAAAGTAGTAGGAGAAACACCCACCACACCTACAGACCCCGATCCCATGAAGTCAACAATTGCCGAGATTGTGGCAAAAAGTGGTGGAGAATTTGACAGCAACAACCAAGACTTCGATATTCTATTTCAAGCACTCGAAGCAGCAGGTCTTACTGATGCTGTAGCCGATCCAGCATCAGACTTAACAGTCTTTGCTCCTACTGATGCAGCTTTTATCAAATTAGCGCAAGACTTGGGCTATCAGGGCAATGATGAAACTGGTGCATACAATGCTATTGTGGGCGCACTAACAGAGTTAGGAAATGGCGACCCCATTCCTGTACTGCAAGATGTTTTGAAATATCATGTTTCTGCTGGAGCAAAAACTCTCAATGAAGTGAAGGGAGCTAATTCTGTCAATACATTGCTAGATGGTGCAAAGGTTACACCTAATGGGAATACTTTAGGAGATAAGGAACCAGATTTAGCCGATCCCAAATTTGTTAATGGTTTAACCAACGTAGAAGCTAGTAACGGTATTATTCAAGGTATTGATCGAGTATTACTTCCTTTGGATCTTCCTGGTAATAACTCCACACCTACAGACCCCACTGACCCGACAAATCCTACAGATCCTAATCCACCGACAGGAAATAATCCAGGAGCATTTAATTACGCTGAAGCAATACAAAAGTCATTCCTATTCTACGAAGCAAATCGATCGGGTGAACTACCAGCAGACAACAGAATTCCTTGGCGTGGTGATTCTGCCCTCACTGATGGCGCAGATGTAGGTCGGGACCTAACTGGTGGTTATTATGATGCAGGAGATCATGTCAAATTTGGTCTTCCTATGGCAGCAAGTATGACTATGCTCGCTTGGGGTGCGGATGAATATAGTGATGCCTATGAAAAGATTGGTCAGCAGGACGAAGTGTTAGATGCAGTTAAATGGGGAACTGACTATATCCTTAAAGCCTATGACGATAAAGGCACAGCCGATGTTTCCGATGATGTGTTCTACGGACAAGTAGGTAATGGACAAGCAGATCATTCCTTCTGGGGTCCTCCAGAAATTATGACTATGGATCGACCTGCATACAAAGTTGACGCTCAAAACCCAGGTTCAGATTTGACTGGTGAATCTGCTGCTGCTTTAGCCTCAGCTTCAATTATTTTCCGTTCTAGTGATTCTGCTTATGCAGATAAGTTATTAGGTCAAGCTCAAAAGCTTTATGAATTTGCCGAAACCTACAAAGGTAAATATTCAGAATCCATTACTGATGCACGAAACTTCTACAATTCCTGGAGCGGTTATACTGACGATCTAGCTTGGGGAGCTACTTGGTTACACAAAGCTACTGAAGCAGCAGGTCAAACTGATACTCAATATCTTGCTAAAGCGGAACAATACTACCAAGATACCAATGGTGTTCAATATGCACCTTGGACTCAAAACTGGGATGATAAAAAGTATGGTACTGCCATCTTACTTGCCCAAGAAACAGGAGATAATCAATATCAAATTCAAGTAGAAGGTTGGTTAGACCGTTGGATGATAGATAGAAGCCAAGGCGGAATTCCTAAATATACTGAAGGAGGATTAGCTTGGTTAGATCAATGGGGAGCAAATCGTTATGCTGCTAACACAGCTATGCTTGCTGGTATCTATGCGGATACAGTAAATGACAAAGGTGGTCAGTACTCTCAGTTTGCTGAGAATCAAATCAACTATATGTTGGGAGATAATCCGAATAACTTTAGTTATCAAATAGGTTTTGGTGATAATTATCCTCAAAATCCCCACCACCGAGGCGCACATGCTTCTCTCAATAACAATATCAATGGCGGTGAAACCAAACATATTCTGTATGGAGCGTTAGTGGGGGGACCCAGTCAACCTAATGACAGTGCTTACAATGACAGAAGAGATGATTATATCTCCAATGAAGTAGCGACGGATTACAATGCTGGATTCACGGGAGCTTTGGCTTATTTAGCTAATAAACATGATGATATGCCTTTGGCTGATAGTGAAATTCCTAAGCTATTTGGTTCTGATACTACACCTCCAGCATCACCATTCGCATCGGATTCTTTCGACTCAGACTTTAACTCTCAAAATACAGATGATGTGTTTGCTCAATCATCTAACTTCTAATTAGGACCAGAACTAGTTAGGGGTAAAGCTAAGGAAGCTACCAGGCGATCCAACAGTAAACGGACAAAAAACAACGCTCGACGTATAATTCGATAGAGTAAAATCCTGAAACCCTTATTCAGTTAACCTTTGACCAATTTTACTATCAGTACACTTTTTATTAGTTCAAAAAAACTACAAAAAGTTTCTGATAATTATACGACCAGTTTTTTGATAGATAATTACTGTTTTTTCGTCGAATTATACGCTCAGTTAGCCAAAAGCAGACGTAGAACTTCCTTTATACGTACAGTTTTTCGATAATTCTGACTAAATAATTATAATTATACGCGCAGCGTTGTTTTCTGTCCGTTTACTGTTGGATCGCCTAGATAAAATCCTCACTATTGAGGATTTTTTAATTGCTATACAAAGGCGAGATTTAAAATTTCAATGTTGAAATTGCATTCTCTTTTTGCTGCTCCGTCACTCCCAGATATCTTTCTAAAGCAGCTAAAGTCTTGTGTCCCGATATAGCTTGAATATGCCTTAATGGAACACCAGCATCACTCATACGGGTTAAAGCTGTCCGTCTAAAACTGTGAGTACTGACCCCTTCAATCTCAAGCTGACAACAAACATCTCTCAGTATCTTGTCAGCACTAGCTTTATGAATATGATTTCTACCATGACGACCAGGAAACAGAAAAGGGCGATCGCTCCATTGACCCTTTTTTTGATACACCTCTAAATACTCTCGAAGCTGGGGATGGACTTGAATCTCTCTAGTTTCCTGCTTCCCCTTAGTGTTGTAGCGACGGATCACCAATACATCCCTTACTCCTTTAAGACCGATCACATCCCCTCGATTTAAGGTACAAGCTTCATTAATTCGTGCTGCTGCATAGAGACAGACACCGAACAAAGCGAGATCGCGCGGTTTGGTAAATCCCTCGTTAAATAGTAAATTTATTTGTGTGGGAGTTAGTATTGCTGCCCGTCCAAACTTATTAACTTTCATGTGCCATTGCAGATTGTAGATTAAAGAATTGAAGATTGAGTAGAGTTATAAATTCGAGATTCTTTGGATTTAGAGCGCAATGTTTTGAGAGATGACACTAACATTGCTACAATTTCGTTAGTCTCCGCCATAAGACTTTGAAATTTTAGATTGATGATTGATGATTTTAGATTGTCAAAAAGCGATCGCTCTGTGCCTCGCTTTTCGAGAGGATGCAGCGATCGCCAAAAGTAGATCACCTTACTTAATTGGTCAATTACCAGTCGTTTCGTAAAACGAAATGAATCTAAAATCTGAAATCTCCAATCTACAATTGCAATTGCCCTATAGTTTGCTCCCACTGATGTGGCACATCTACATAACTGTTTTCCAATAACTTGTGCTTCCACCTTATCCTGGGGCAAGGCACTCACCAACCGAATCACCCTAATGGCTAATTTCTTTGTTCTCGCTTTGAACTCCGTTTTATCCATCCATCAATCAATCTGAAATCGACAATCGACAATCTCCAATCTTACACTATCAAAGTACTCTTTAATCGCCTAACTACCTCAAATCCCTATGATTTCGTTACGATGGAGTGAGGAATTAAGCAAAACTTATCGATTATAGGAGTAGCAAATAAGTATAAATGCTTATTTGATAAGATGGGCTTATACCCTCAAGAAAAAGCGTCTTTCTTGATTATTAATCCTTTTATCTAACTGTGCCGTTGTCTTCTCTACAACTTCTTTTTGTCCCGATACTTTTTCATCTAATGTTTTGATTTGCCCTGATAATTTCTCATCTGTGGCTTTGATGTCACCTTTGATTTCTGCTTGACCTACTTCTAGCTTATTAAGGCGTTCATCAATTTTGTCAAAACGCTGATCAATTTTATTAAAACGCTCGTCTAACCTATCGAACCTTTGATTTAATCTGTTTAAAATATCTGCTAAGTCTGTTTGAATGACTGGATTGTTCATTGTTATATAATTTCTATCAAGTGCCAAAAAAATGATTTCAGAGCATCTTTACGAATCTGCTTTTTTACAGCTTCTGAGATCATGATTCTAACGGTTCTCTTAAGCCTCTTGATACGGATTCACGCAAAGCTGCTGCTTTTTTTACTAGCAAAGTTTGGTAAATTTGCATTAATGTCCATAATTCTGGTCTTTCGGTTTCCTCTAATGTATCTGCTTGCTGTTTTTGAAGCAGTTGACTTAATCTAATATCTTGCTCTGATTCCATCTGTAGTTCACTTAAAGCGATCACTTCACTATCTGATAGAGATTCTATAGATTCAGTTCGAAAAATCATTACATCATTACATCATTACATATAGATTTAATGATTACAGTATATCATTTATTCATTAAAGCTATATATATTTATTGACTTATATACTACTATCAGTTAAAAATGATGTGCTGATAGCAGTATATATAGACAAAATGACAAAGGTAATAACTCTTTGTACCAGTAAAGGAGGGACAAGCAAGACATCGATCGCTGCCTCGCTTCTTGATTACTGGAATAAAAAAGGGTTGAAAGTAGCTGGTGTTGATGCTGACCCAAACTGTAATTTAACTCGCTGGCTGGACAAAGGAAGTCTTAAAAATATTCCCCATGTAGCTCAAACCAATGAAGGGGAAATTATCAGTACGGTAGAGAATATTAGTAACGAGCGCGATCTGGTCATAGTCGATATAGCTGGGTTTGGCAATCAATCAATGGTCTATGCCATTGGCATATCTTCTCTCGTTGTTATTCCCTCCAGACCCTCAGAAGATGATGTTTTAGAGGCACTTAAAACCAAACAGATAGTCACTAATGCCTCTAAATTAACCCGTCGAGAGATTCCCTATAAAGTAGTGCTAACTCAAGTAAAAGCAGGGACATTGGTTGTCGAACATTCCCTAAAACAGTTCCAAGCTTTTAATGTACCTTTATTTGATACGGCGATCGCTTTTCGGACGATCTATCAAACCTCTCGTTTTAGTGGTGAGACACCCATTACCGCCGAACCCCAAGGTAAAGCCACAAAAGAGATTAAAGCATTAGCTAAAGAGATAGAAGTACAGTTAAACTTATAACAGTATGTAATGATATATGTATAGCAATAAGTAATGAAATAATGATATGAGTAAAAGCAATAACTTGGGTGACATAGATGTTACTGCATTAGAAGGTTTAGCATCTAACCTTCCGACTACACAGCCAGTAAAAGATAAACCCAATAAGGATAAAGCTGAAAAAGATGTCACTATTACTCTCAGAATTCCTCCTAGAATTGCTAAAGATTTAAAAATCAAAGCAGCTACAGCTGACAAAACTCAGAGAGAGTTGATCCTTGAAGGATTAAAGCTTATGGGCATCGACGTTAGAGATGAAGATATTGCCGACCGCCGTAAGTCTTAAGGTTTCAGTTAACTCTTGACTTGACGATTTACTTAACTCACCATTATCTTCATTGGTATGAACAAAATCGGTGATCGTCCCCCAGATTGATGTACAAACCGCTGTATTTTTTAACACTTTCCGGAAAAACAACGTTGAGGTATCATAAACCAAATAGGTCCAACTCAATAAATTATTTATTTTAAATCTTCAACTTGTAAAAGGTTCTCCAAAAGATATTAAACAGATTGTATTTATCATTAAATCGAAATAAATAACAGAATTAAGCTGTTTTTCTGTTGAATAAATTGAAATTTTAGATGAAAGTTCTGATGTGGAAGAAACTATCGAATCTAATAAATACAGTTTAGTCAAAGAGATTATTAGCCAACCAGTTAAAGGTCGAGATTTAACTGGTGCCGACCTGAGTCGTGGCATCCTCAGTCATGCCGACCTCAGAGGTGCCAACCTCAGAGGTGCCGACCTGAGTCATGCCATCCTCATTGATACCAATCTCAGTCGTGCCAACCTCAGAGGTGCCGACCTTAGTAATGCCGACCTCAGAGGTGCCGACCTCAGAGGTGCCGACCTGAGTCATGCCATCCTCATTGATACCAATCTCATTGGTGCCAATCTCATTGGTGCCAATCTCAATGATGCCAACCTCAGTCGTATCAATCTCATTGGTGCCAATCTCATTGGTGCCGACCTGAGTCATGCCATCCTCAGTCATGCCATCCTTAAAGGTACCGAGTTGAGTAGTACCAATCTCATTGGTGCTAACCTCAGAGGTACTGACCTGAGTCGTGTCAATTTCATTGGTGCTGACCTGAGTCGTGTCAATTTCGTTGGTGCTGACTTGAGTCGTGCTGACCTGAGTCGTGCCAATCTCATTAGTGCTGACCTGAGTCGTGCTGACCTGAGTGATACCAGACTCAGAGGTAGCAATCTGAGTTGTACTGACCTGAGTCGTGCCAATCTCATTGGTGCTGACCTCAGTCATGCTGACCTGAGTGATGCTAGGCTGAGAGGTGCCAGGCTGAGTCGTGCCAATCTCATTGGTGCCAATCTAAGTCGTGTCAATTTCATTGGTGCCAATCTCATTGGTGCCAATCTAAGTCGTGTCAATTTCATTAGTGCCAATCTAAGTCGTGTCAATCTCATTGGTGCCAATCTCAGTGATGCCAACCTCAGTCGTGTCAATTTCATTGGTGCCAACCTCAGTCGTGTCAATTTCATTGGTGCCAATCTCAATGATGCCAACCTCAGAGGTGCCATTTTTGGAGATAACCAAGGTATTTCCGAAGGACTAAAACAAAATTTGATTACACGAGGAGCTAAATTTGACTAGCAGCTACTCTCACTTCTTTCCCATTTGACATAATCTCTCACGGGACGTGAGAGATTATGTCAACTCTTTAATTTTCTTACCTTGTTAACATCCTTGCTACACGACCTAGTATTTTGCCTCTGCTAGATAAGCATTGAATTTATCGCACCAAATTGTAACTTCATCGTATTTAGCCGGGTTAAAATCGAACGGCAAACGATAAATTTGTTTGCCTTCATCTAAATTCAGACCAGAAAATAGAGTATCTTCGCTAAATTCATCGTTTTTAGAAAAGCCTATTTTGGGATCGGGTGCGCCATCAAATTTAAAATTATCTTGAAGAACTAAATAATGAATTTCCCCTTTTTTGATTATTTGAACTTCCCCGCTTACTGTATGACCGCCTTGCCCTGAAAAGCTAGCAGTTTCGATTAATTCTCCTCCCGCCAAAATATCTTCGGCTTTTACTAACATGGGACTCATAGCCAAGGTTAAGGCTGACAATAGCCAAATCACTCGTTTCATTACGTCACTCTCTCACTTACTTAATTTTGCTTCAATTTATTTTCGCTCTAGTATCTTAATCAACCCTGAGAAAATCCTAAGAAAATAACTAACCCCGTTAAAACAATTAGGAACTCTATCAACTGATATAACTCAAAATGTTGAAAATATTTTTATTAATTAAAAATGAAAAAATTCTTGATGTTCTCCAGGAATCTCTTTTAATTCTTGTGTAGTACCTTGTAAAGATAGATTTCCTACTTCTAATAAGATAATCCAATCAGATTTGACAATTACGGGGGGGCGATGGGAAATCATAATTGTGGTTTTGCCTTGGCGGTGGTCTAAAATTTGCTCTAAGACTTTAGCTTCTGTCATCGGGTCTAAGGCAGCAGTAGATTCATCTAGGACTAAAATAGGTGGATCAGTCAAAATAGCCCTAGCTAAAGCCAATCTCTGTCTTTGTCCCCCAGAAATATTTGCCCCAAATTCCCCTAAAATAGTGTCGTATTTATTAGGCATTTCGCTGATAAAATCATCAGCTTCAGCCAAGCGACAAGCCTGTACTATGTTTTCAAAACTGGCAGAAGGAACACTCCAACGGAAATTTTCAACAATGGTGCGACTCCAGAAATAAGCGTCTTGGGGTACCAACACTACCTGGGTTCGCAGACATTCTAAATCTAGGTCTTGTTGATTGTAATTGCCATAACGGATATTACCAGACTGGGGAAGATACAATCCTGCTATTAATTTAACCAAACTACTTTTACCACAACCCGACCGCCCGATAATAGAAGTAACTTTACCACCAGGAATAGTGAGACAAAAATCATTGAATAGGTTTTCATTACCTGGATGATAGAAATTGAGCTTAGTACATACAATATCCCCTGCTCCTGAAAGTTCTGTCCAATGCTTGGGATGATTGGCTGTGGTTTCGGGAGTGGTCTTAATTACCTCTGTTAGACGTTCGGTGGCAGTTCTGACTCTGGTAAATTCTTCCACCCAACTCACTATATAGGCAATTAATAAAATCAAATTGCGATTTAAGCTATGAAATGCTACCAATTGTCCCACACTGAGTTGGGATTCAATGACTAAAGTACCACCATACCAAAGCACGGCAATAGTACCCAAATTGGAGAAGAGACGGGATGAGACTAGATTAACAATGCCAATTTGAACAGTACGAAAACTGAGACTAGAAAAGCGAACAAAACGATGTTGCACTTCTGACCAAGCTTGAGGTGCAGCGTTAATGGCTTTGAGAGTTAATGCACCTTTGAAAGATTCTAGTAATAGTCCTTGATTTTCGGCATCAGTAACAATCACAGAGCGAGTTTTTTGCTTGAGGATTGGCAGAAATAGAATTGTGGAGATGGACATACATAGCAAAATTGCCAGCACCACAAAAGTTAGTTTGCTACTATAAAACAGCATTAATCCCAGAGAAACTACTCCTGTAAAAAACATCACAGGTAGCTGTAGTAATACTTGAGAAAGAAGCTGATTAACTTCCCGAATATCCCGCAGACGACTTATCACTTCATTACTGCGATGGGTTTCGTAATAAGCTAGGGGTAAACGGAGAACTTGACGACCAAATTCTAGTGCCAATCCTAATTCCAGACGTTGACCAAAATGAGCAATCAGATTTGCCTGGACTAATTCTAAACCACTAGCAATCAAATTCATTATTGCCATTGCTAAGGCAACTCTCACCAAAAGTTGACTATCTCCTCGTACCAGCACATCATCAGTCAGAATTTGAATCAGTATGGGTGTAGTGAGAAATAACAGTCCAACCACTAAATTCAGCAATAAAGCTTCTAGCAAAATCAAGCTATAAGGACGCAATCGCTTCAGAAAATGCCAAAAACCAGGAATATCATCATCATCCTGGGCAAAAAAGTTTTCTTGTGGCTCTAACAACAACATTACGCCATTATCCCAACCCTCTTGTAATTGAGTTCGAGTTAAATAACGAATACCCACAGCAGGATCTGCTACCACATATTTTTTGCCTTTTTGTCCGTGTAAAACTACCCAGTGATTACCTTTCCAATGAATAATAGCTGGTAAGGGAGCTTGATCTAGTTGTTCTAGGAGTTCAGAAGTAGCACGAACAGCATAGGCATTAAACCCCAATGCTTCTGCACCTTTACGCAATCCCAAGATGGTAGTTCCCATTTGCCCAGTTCCAACCACTTGGCGCATATGGTTAAGAGTAAAATTACGTCCATATTGTTTAGCAATAGTAGCAAGACAAGCAGCACCACAATCTTCTTCATTATGTTGGCGGATGCTTTGATAAGGCATAGTATAGATGAGATATGAGATGTCACTAACAAGACTTTTTCATTGTTCCCAAATCTTGTCAAACCATTGTTATTAGGGGCAGAATTAACAATTTAAACTGGCAAATTAGAATTATTAAATAAATTTTTATGCAACATCTTTATTTGTCTGGGGATTTTGGGAACTATACAACGTGAGTTCGGAATTCGGAATTCGGAATTCGCCCTAAAGGATATATGCGCTTGCGTAGCTCTACCCGTTCCCGTTCCCGAAGGGACTACCGTAAGGTCAGGGGCAGCGGTATCCCCTTGCCGGACACCTTCGGATAGAATTCGGAGTTGGGATTTTTATATCAAATCACTCTAAATATGCTATGAATACTACTATGCGATCGCGTAACAGAAAAACATTAGTTCAATTACTTACTATCGATTTTTTGTCGATGTTTTATGTGTAGCAAACATTTGGTGATTTGATATTACAACGAAACAAGGAAGGATTCAGACACCTAAAAACTTATAAATTTTAAATTAAATGACTTTAAATATACTACTTATTAATCTCCGTTATCTTCCTTATCGCTTTTGTCTCTTTATCAATCATCTGTAGCAATCTCAAAGGGAAATTATATAAGATGTCTAATAGGTCAATGACTAAAAGAAGATTCAATTCAGTTCATCACAATTTTTGGGGAATTTTGTTGGTTTTAGGTGCAATTACTTCTGTAACACCAGTATTGGCACAATCAACATTGGTAGCAAGGGAAATATCAATTTCGTCTCACTCTAGTTCGGCTTCTGTCTCGACTCTCCTCAGACAAGGTAAAACAGCCTATGAAGCAGGTAACTATACTAAAGCAACAGCGACTTGGCAAAAAGCCTATCAACAATATCAGGCTGAAGGAAATTTGATTAATCAGGCTCTTAGCCTGAGTTATCTCTCTTTAAGCAGCCAGAAACAGGGTAATTGGCAAGCAGCAAAGGAATATATCGCTCAAAGCTTAGATATCTTAGAATCTGAACCCAAATTAAAAGCTAAAAATTTGGCAATATACGCTCAAGTTATTAATACTCAGGGGAGATTACAGTTAGCCACCGGCAAAATAGAAGCAGCCATTGTAAGTTGGAAACAAGCTGCTGAAGCTTATCAAAAAGCTGGGGATGATATTGGGACTTTGGGCAGTCAGATTAATCAAGCTCAAGCTTTACAAAGCCTGGGATTATATCGACGCTCTCAGAAATTATTAATTGAAATTGCCTCCCAACTCCAAGAAAAACCCGATTCAAGGCTAAAAATATCAGGATTGAGAACTTTGGGGATTGCATTACAAGTTAGTGGCAATCTCAATGATGCTCAAGAAATACTCCAAGAGAGTCTGGCTATTTCTGAAAAACTCAATTTACCAGAAGAAAGCAGTGCGACTTTATTGAGCCTAGGGGATACAGTAAGAGCTTCTGGCGATCTCCCCAAGGGTGAGGCGCAGAGCGATCGCAATAAACGACGTAATTCTGATAATACACCAGCCTATGCTTTTTATGAACAAGCAGCAGCAATTACTTCACAACCTTTATTAAAAGTAGAGGCTCAATTAAATCAACTTAGTACTTTGATTGCTTTTGAGCAATGGCGAGCAGCCAAAAACTTAGTCCCTGAAATTCAGACTAATATTAGTCAATTATCCAATAGAGCAAATCGACGTTCAATTTATGCTCAAATTAACCTAGCTAACAGTTTAATTGATTTAGCAGCTCAAGATTCTGTGAATCCAACTTATCTCAACCAATCTCAAAACCTATTGACTAAAGCTGTTGAACAAGCTGAACAGCTTCAAGATATTAAAGCCGAGTCTTATGGTTTGGGAATCCTGGGTCACTTGTCTGAACAACGGCAACAATGGTCATTGGGGCAAAAATATACGGAGCAAGCTATCGACTTAGCTCAAAGAATTAATGAACCTGAACTTATTTACCAATGGCAATGGCAACTAGGTAGATTACAAGTAGCCCAGAATAATTATAGCAGCGGGATCTCGCCAGAGGCGAGGCGCAGAGCGATCGCGTCTTATTCAGAAGCAGTTAATGCTCTAGAATCCCTTCGTAGCGATTTGGCATTAACCAATCTAGATGTACAGTATTCCTTTCGGGATGGTGTTGAACCAGTCTATCGAGAGCTAGTCAGATTACTACTACAACCCGAAAATAATCAAGCAATTAGTCAGGCTAATTTAATCCGAGCTAGAGATACTATTGAATCTTTGCAATTAGCGGAATTAAATGATTTTTTTCGCGAAGCCTGCCTTGATGCTACTCCTATTTCCATCGAAAATGTTGATCCTGAAGCTGCGGTAATTTATCCGATTATTTTACGCGATCGCTTAGAAGTAATACTTAGTTTACCAGGAAAACCCTTACAACACTACTCTACCCCAATTTCCCAAACTGAATTGGAAGCAGAAATTCAAGAACTGCGTGAAACAGTGGTGATTAGGAGTCAACGCACATTTCGTAAACCTGCCCAAAATTTATATGACTGGTTAATTCGTCCGACTTTACAGGATTTAGTTGCCAGTGAAATTAAAACTTTAGTCTTTGTCCCTGATGGCAGTTTTCGTAATATTCCTATGGGAGTTTTACATGACAAAGAAAATTACTTAATCGAAAAGTATAATATCGCTCTTACCCCAGGATTACAGTTATTAGCACCTCGTCCTTTAAAAGAATTAGAACTAAAAACTTTAGCAGCAGGTTTAACAGAAGAAAGACAAGGTTTTGCCCCTCTTGATTATGTTCAAGTTGAATTAGAAGATATCCAAAAACAATTGGACAGTACTCTTTTAATCGATCAAGAATTTACTAGAGAGAAGTTACAAAATACTATGGAATCTCAGAGTTATCCCATAGTCCACATTGCCACTCATGGTCAATTTAGTTCGATTCTAGAGGATACTTTTTTATTAGCTTGGGACAGTCGTATTCAGATTAATCAACTCAGTTCTATTCTGCAAAACCGCAATCTTCCAGAACAACAAGCGATTGAACTTTTAGTACTAAGTGCTTGTGAAACTGCGGTGGGAGATGACCGAGCAGCTTTGGGTTTGGCTGGTATGGCAGTTAGGGCTGGAGCTAGAAGTACTTTGGCTACTTTATGGTCAGTTAACGATCAAGCCACCGCCTTAGCAATTAATAATTTTTATCAGCAATTAACTAAGCCTACAGTTCCGATGACGAAAACTGAGGCTCTAAGGGAAGCCCAATTAACATTAATTAATTTGCCTAGATTTAATCATCCTTACTACTGGTCTTCCTTTATCTTAATTGGTAATTGGTTGTAAATTATTAACTTGGGATTTAGGTTATTTATAAGCTTTAGCAGAAGCTCTAATCCAAGTTATAGCAGCAATCAAAAAGGGAATTAGAATAAATAAGGCTCCAGAAATTAAGGCATGTTCTCTAATTGTTTCATTAGTCACCATCAAACTTATCCCAATTCCACAATAGACAAGACCGATTAAAGGCGTCCCAATTACTAACAAGGCAAATTTATCATCTGAGTTCATTTTTGGTTCATTAGTATAATCTAGGGGGATGTCTCAATTATCAAGCAACTGTCAAGAACAACTTGAGTCGAATTAAATGACAATCTTTTAAAAATAGCGATCGCAAATTTTTTTAATTATTTGCGATCGCTATAATACTTTATAGCCGTTCCAATTAATTTCCCCATACTCTAAGTTATCGTTTTGAGGGAACAATAAATACTACGTTTTTCTCTATGGTTTTTATTTGGAATGACTATAAAATCTTCCAAAGGATAAAAAAATAATTTTTTAGAAAATATGGCTCGTACTATTGCCCTGATCGCTCAAGATCGCGCTAAAGAACAGATGGTAGAATTTACCCTACGCCACCAACCTGTATTATCCCGCTATCGTCTAATTGCTACAGGAACAACGGGTAAAAAAATTGAATCTGCCACAGATTTAAAAATTGAGCGCATGGAATCGGGAAATTTAGGAGGATATGCCCAAATTACAGCCGAAGTGGTTGAAGAAAATATAGTAGCAGTAATCTTTCTGATTGATCCTCTTTCTGTTCAACCCCATGAGTCAGACATTCAGGCTTTATTAAGAATCTGTAACCTTAAAAATGTCCTATTAGCTACTAATTTAGCGACAGCAAAAGCGATCATGAGAAGCTTGGCTAATGCTGTTACAGCCCACCTTATATTTAATCCTGTATCAGGTCAGGGTAACCCAGAGCAAGAGTTAGAAATTATTAAAGAAATCCTCGAACCCCATTTACATCTGGAAGTTCATCAGACGACTATAGAAACCGATCCCAAAGAATTAGCAGAAAACGCGATCGCAGCTAAAGCTGATATAATTATTGCTTCGGGAGGAGATGGCACAGTATCAGCAGTTGCAGGAGCCGTCATTGGTACAAAAATTCCTTTGGGTATTATTCCCAGAGGTACAGCCAATGCTTTTGCTATGGCATTAGGGATTACCCAACAAATTACCCCTATTAGAAAAGCTTGCGAAATTATTTTAGCTGGTAAAACCAGAATCGTAGATGCAGCTCGGTGCAACGGCAAGCCATTAATCTTATTAGCAGGAGTAGGATTTGAAGCCGAAACAGTAGCTCAAGCGGATCGAGAAGCAAAAACCCGTTGGGGTTCTCTGGCGTATCTAGTTGCAGGTTGGCAGCAATTAGATCAACAGGAATTATTTGAAGCAGAAATTACAATCAATGAAGAAACCCAAACTTTTCAAGCAGCAGCAATTACAGTTGCTAATGCTGCCCCTTTAACTTCGATTTTGGCTCAGGGTAAAGGAGAAGTAATTGTCGATGATGGACTGCTAGATATTACAATTGCCACAGTAGAAACTAAATTGCAAGCGGTAATCTCTATGTTGGGAATGCTGGAATCGGCTCTAGTTCGCAACAATACGGAATTAGAAAATATAGTTCACTTGCGTACTAATCAAATTTCTATTGCTGCCAATCCTCCCCAAAAAGTTGTTTTAGATGGAGAAATTATTGGCACTACTCCCTTAGAAATTGTTTCTATTCCTCAAGGATTAACTGTTCTTGCTCCTCCGACAAAATAATATCATTTCCCTTTAAATTTTCGTGATTATGATTGATGGTGACAAGGGTGACAAGGGATTTAGAGCAAAATATACAATATCAAACTATTAAAAACCAAAAGTCTTGCACAGCAAGACTTTTAAGTACCAGTTTCTAACAGTTTGGCATGACCAAATCGGAAGAGCCTAAATTTTGCTACCCAAAATATTTTTTATCTAAAACTTTTTCTAAAGTAATTGGTTCGTGATCTGGAATATCAAACTCAAATCTTTTAGACTCCAAAGCATCTTGATAAGTCTCTAGATATATCTCAATCAAATAGTTTTTAAGGCTAGGACTACGCCTAATTAATTTTTTTATTTGATTGCGGAAATTATTTATTTCTGATTTCCAGTGTCTATGATTATATTCATATTCTGACTTCCAATACTGAAGCTTAAAGAGATGTTCAATTAATCTTTGCAAATAACTTTCAAGAGAACGTTTCTCCGATTTTCCCATATCTTCGATTTCTTCAACCAAGTTATCATAATCTAACCTCGTAAATTGTCGGGCTTTTAAAGCAGAAGCCTGTTCTTCTGCCCACATAACAAAATCTTTTTTGTAAGGGGTTTTTGAATTCAACATGATAACTGAGTGTTTTTAGCCTTTACTATCAAGAATATTTCAAATAAATCAGCAAACAAAAACTTTCTAATGACGAAAAATCATTTTTAGAGCAATTAAAAGCAACACTATGCCAAAAACCTTTTCCAAAACGGCACTGGGCAAATCAACCGCTATTTTAGCTCCCAGCAGCCCTCCTAAAACAAAACCGAAGCAAATCAAAGCTGCTACTTGAAAGTTGACATATCCTTGTTGATAGTATGTCCAAGCTGCCAAAATTCCAATCGGTGGCACTAATAAACCCAAGGTTGTGCCTTGAGCTTCTTGTGGGGAAAAGCCAAACAAAAAGATTAATGAAGGAACGATAATCACTCCACCTCCAATTCCAATCAGTCCGCTTAACACTCCAGCTAATAATCCTAAAAGTATGTAGAATAATAAGCTCATTGACAATAAGACAAGATTTAACTATTCTTCCATGTTAACTGTGATATCCTCGCAACAAAAAATGTCAATTTCTCAAAACCATCGTTTTTAACCAACAGCGTTGTTTAAACTGCGGAAATTTTGCCTAGATTCTGATACATAATCCTTGTCTAAAAACCAGTTACAAGTTATTTGACAGTGCCAATTAGAGCCATCTGTAGAAGTTGCTGCCAAATCGGGGCAAGGATAGCTTTGACGAGTAGGTCTCCCAGTAACAAACCCAGTCCCATCAGAAAATACTGGCGTGGAAAGTCAAGCTGGGGGAATTTTCTACTGAAGTAGTGACCAAGATTTAATGCTAAAGCGGTGAGAGCCAAGCCAGTGGCAATATAGCCGACTACTCGCAGCATAGACCAGGGTGGCCATCCTACCAGAGCAGCTAGCCAGGGATTACTGCTTTGATAAACAAGCTGCCCCACATAAAAATTCATGTAATTGAGCAAATAAGTTCCCAGAATTAAAGCTGCACTACCAAAAGTGACCAGTGACAATAACGAAAACAGTGCGTACTCTCGCAAATGAATGGGCAGAAAAAGTTGAACTGACCCCTCTGCTCCTTCTCCTGTCCGAATCCAGTGAAACATATCTTCTGTGTAAACAGCCCCATTGACTACTACCTCAGTAGCTTGTTCTGGAGCTAAAACCGTTGCCCCAACTACTGCCAAACTTTGACAGATAGCCCACCAAAGAACCCAGAACATCGCCTGATTATAGCAACGGCGAGCAATGAGCAAGAGGTAGAGAGGATAAATGACTGCTGCACCTAAAAAGGGCATCAACTTCGGAATGGAGAAGCTGAAACTAGCTCCAGTAGTCAAAACCGTGCCAATTGCCAAGAGTATAGCGGTCAAGATATTTCGTCTCAACCCACATTTCGTTTTGCTTATCGTGGGCATAACTAGAAAACAAGATAGGTCTTGGAAAGTTATATTCTCAAGAGCTATCAATACCATGAATTTACCTACTTGTCCGATTTAATATTCTATATTTAATAGAAGCGATCGCTCTTCTGGTCGATTAACTTATGATATTTATTTATACTACTGGTATTAAGGTAGAGGAAATTATTTCCTCTACTTTTATTTTCAATCGAGATTAGTAACTAAAATGGAAAAGCGTTCGCTGGGAAGTTCCGAAGTTCAAATTACCCCAATTCTCATGGGAACATGGCAAGCCGGGAAAAAAATGTGGGCGGGGATTGACGACAGTGAAAGTATTCGAGCAATTCGGGCTGCTGTAGAAGCAGGAATAACTACCATAGATACGGCAGAGGTTTACGGCGAGGGACATTCAGAGCAAATTGTAGCTCAGGCTGTGTCTGACATTCGCGATCGCGTAGAATATGCCTCTAAAGTATTTGCCAACCACCTTAAATACAACCAAGTAATCGAAGCTTGTAACCGTTCTTTAAAAAATCTCCAGACAGACTATCTCGATCTCTATCAAATTCATTGGCCCTCTGGTTCGTTTGGTAGTGAATCAGTACCGATAGAAGAAACAATGAGTGCTTTGAATAAACTCAAAGAGGATGGCAAAATCAGAGCAATTGGTGTTTCTAATTTCAATCGCCAACAACTAGAAGAAGCATCTCAGTTTGGCAGAATTGACAGTTTACAGCCACCCTATTCTCTATTTTGGCGCAAGATCGAAAACGATGCCGTACCTTATTGTATAGAGCATAATATCTCGATTTTGGCTTATTCTTCCTTAGCTCAAGGATTGCTGACGGGCAAATTCACCCCTGGTCATAAATTTGAGGAAGGAGATCATCGCAGTGCAAATGTTTTATTTCAGGGTGAAAACTTCAAACGCGCTCAACAAGCTTTAAAACAGTTAAAGCCTATTGCTTCAAAGCATAGTTGTACTTTGGCTCAACTTTCTTTAGCTTGGTTAATCGCTCAACCTCAAAGTAATGCGATTGCAGGAGCTAGAACCCCAGAACAAGCAGAGGACAATGCTAAAGCAGCACAAGTCACCTTATCTACTGAAGAATTACAGGAAATAGATCGTATTGGCAGACAAGTAACGGATCGTCTCGATGATAATCCTGTGATGTGGGACTGGTAATTATTCGATCTAATACTTTATATTTAGAAGTAGCGATCACGCAGTGCCTCGCTTCGCGAGAAAGACAAACCAATTCTAAATATGGTCTATTAAACTTAATTACAACTAACTTTTATCGTATTTAGATTTATATTTATTCCAAGCATTTTCAAAAGATTGTTTGACATCATTTATTTCTGATTCAGCCATATCTTTGAGTAAAGATAGAGCAGCCAAACAATCACCAATAGCAGCATGATTACCGCCTAAAGGTTGCCATTTATATGACTCATAATAATCACTCCAATCGCCATAAAATTGAGCGTACCATTCGAGGAAATCCATTATCCTCAAATTTAATCAAAGCATTCTCGCAAAATGTATTTATTTCACTTAAATATGAACTTGTACAAAGTAATAATCCTGAAAATACTAGTGTTATGGAGCAAAAACTTTGTCCTGCTTCAGTAGAATCTGATTCTGGTAATTAGAGATTGAATCACTTTCAATATTAATAATCTAAATTTATTCATTACATTTGAACTACTTTAACCTCCACGCTACCCACTGCATACTGATCCTTTAAAAGTGCGATCGCGTTGCTCCAACAAACTAATACCTACTTCTCCAGTTGAGACTCATTAATTTCTATAGTCTTGACAATCCAGTAAGCACTGAAGACCCAAACAGCTACAAGTTCCAGCTTAAAAACAAGAATTCCCGTATCACCATAAAAAAACCATACCAACAATGGTAGGGCAATCATGGCAGCACCAAGAATTCTGTATATTAGTATGTAAATTTTTTTCCGCGATTCACTTATTTGATTTTTTTCATCTATTTCCTCGTTATTGAGCGTATCTGACCATCTGAAAATACAGATATAGGCGATCGCAATAAAAAACGAGATAGCAGATACACCATGCCAAAAAGGTGCGGTAAAAGTATCGCACTGTTCGTTCATAGGACATGAAATTGGTAATAGAGCGATGCAAACGGCAAGGATACCAGCAGCATCTAAAACAAAGTCCTCTACTGTACTATAGCCCTTGTATAAGTAAAGAGATGCTCCAATTGCAAACAAAATTCCCACAAATACATCTCGCATAGGAGTGTGATAGTAATCACTTATAGAGCTTTGTAATTCTACGTCAAGCATAAGCCCAACAAGCCAGAGAATCAGGGGAAATAATATACCAATAATAGCTATGCCGATTCTGGTGGAGAAATATGTATCTCGAATATGTTGACGGAAACGATTAGGTTTTATAGGAAGTATTCTAAGTTTATCTAGAACATCTATGCGAAAAGTATCAAAGTTCATCTTCAATATCTAATTTTAGATTTTTTACAGTAAAGCCTCATATATTACTTCGTCTTTAACTTGAGGATTTATGTGTTTATTGATAAATATTTACAAAGATTAAATCTAAATTTCTGCTTTTTCTAACGTAATACTTTAATTTCCACTGTCCCCATCGCATACTGTTCTCTCAAAAGTGCGATCGCCCTATCCACCCCACAATAGTCAAACTTAACCCTACTCCCCACTAACTGAGCCGTAATATCGTTTCCCTTTAAATTTGCTACAGATGACTGATGGGGAGACAGGGGGGACAAGGGGGACAAGGGAGACTGGGGCGATTAATGTGCAGCATCTCTAAAGTGATTTGATATAATCCCTGTACCATATCAGCTACTTCATTTTTATCAGCTTTGCCATAACCTAAATGACATTTCCAACTAGATTGATGCAGATATACTGGTACAACTCCTGTTTCTCGATGGCAGACTAGATTGATTACCCCAAAAGCTTGTAATACTCCCCCTGCTGCTTTGATAGTGCGATTGAAAAAAGGCATTTCAATCGCAACATTATGGGGTTGAAATTCATTGAGCAACTCCACCATATCTTGCTCGATTTCTAATAACCTTTCTGCTGTAGTTAATTGTTTGTTAGTTTCTATCGTGCCGTAGTCGAGTAAATTCGCATCTCCATATTGACCTTCTTCCAATACTGCCCAACCAATTATGGCTAGTCCTGGGTCAATTCCCAACCAAGTTTGACTCATTATCGCTCATCAATAATTTATCAATACATTACCAATTTAGTTAGACAACAAAAAACCTTGATACGCACATACCAAGGTTAAGTAGGAGAAATTCAATTGTTGACGAGAGAAAAATCTTTTAAGCGAGAAAACCTAACTTTTTACCATTGTCGCGAGCAGTTCTAATTAGGTTTTGTCTAGTGGTTCTTTCGATACCAATACGATTACAAACTGCTGTAATAACTTGAGAGTGTTTAGCAATCATTTGTCCCCGAAGCTTATTAAACTTAGCTTTACCTAGATAGTTACGAACCAGAATGACGATTGGTGCAAACATTGTTATCTTCTAGACCTCGATTAAAAGTTGATTAAAAGTTGTTGTTTAAATTGAACTGTCTGAAACGATTAGCTGATAGCAAAAGAAACTAGAACTAATGCTGAAACTAAGAATGCTGCCACTGCGCCTTGTTTGAGGTAATTCTTTTGTTCCCATACTGTAGGAAATTCTTGATAAGTCATTTCAGGCTCAACAGCGTAGTTGTTAAGAATTCCGTTATCTAATTGAGTGGTGTACATAGTAATTTCTCTTTATTTGGTTCTTATATTTAGTTCTCTATGTAAATTAATGTAACAAATATATTTAGTTTTGTAAAGCAAACTTGACAAATAGATATTTATTGTATCAATAAGATTAGTTAATCATTGTTGTACACTGTTAGCGGAATTAGTAGAACAATTGTTTTATGACAGCATCAAATGTCACTGCACCGTTATCATCGTTGACGGGAGTTATCGAGCGAATTACGTATCATTCTGAAGAATCGGGATATACCGTAGCCAGGTTGAATAGATTGACTCGCAGTAAGAAACTAGCGTTAATTGTTGGTTCGGAAAAAGCTATCGCGATCGCAGTAAAACAAGTCAAGCAGCAGCAGAGATATACGAGGTTGAGAGAAAGGTTAGAAGAGAGGAATAAAAAAAAGTAGTGTAATAAACCTCCTTTTGTATTATTAAAGAATTATTCATATTACAAAAAAATTTTTGAGCGCACAGCGTAAGAGAGCAAAAAGGGCAAAGAGCCATGTAGTCCTGGGAGCGACACACACAACACGAAAACCGATAATGTAGTAACGATCATCGCGCGAATAACCGTAGCGAAACGCAGAACGGCAGAAATCAGGATCGCTGCCCCAAGAACCACCGCGTATTACTTTAGTACTACTTAGTTCTGATAACCAAGCAGTACCATTATTAGGTGCGTCGTTGTAACTGTCATGATAATCATCCTCGCACCATTCCCAGACATTTCCGTGCATATCACTTAAGCCAAAGTTATTAGCCACCTTGAAATATCCTACTGGTGTTGTTTGTTCTCTATAGATACCTTTAACTCCTCTGCCATAAGAGCCTTTCCAGCCCAGGCTTTCATCATCTGTTCCTCTATAGTTAGCTAATTCTGTACTAATAGTTTCGCCAAAATGAAATGCTTGATGATATTTCTCGTTCCATTCTTCTACCGTTAAATCTTGACCTTTCACCCCACGACAGGCATATTCCCATTCAGCTTCTGTTGGTAATCGGTATTCTCTTTTCGTTTTCTTACTTAAGCGATCGCAAAATTCTTTAGCCTCTTCCCAAGATATACTTTCCACTGGTCTAGTCCACCTATCTATGCCTTCGTAGTCCTCTTTAAAATCAGATGGGTCAGAATCTAATTCTCTTTCTACTTGTTCCCATCCCGCTACTATGCGCCATTGAGCTTGGGTGATGGGATAACGTCCCATAAAAAAGCGGGAAATATTTACTTTATGCTGCGGTTTTTCTCTTCTATAACCTTCCCATTCATATTCTTTAACTAAACTTTCTATTTCTCGATCTTCCGTTCCCATCCAAAAACTACCACCAGGGATGAGAACCATATCTAGTCCTATATTATCCCCTAAGTCTTCAGTAAAATATTGGGCTTGTTTTGATTCTCGCCGAATAATTAATTTTTTAGACATTAATTATCGATAACTGTTCACTTATAACTGAATGAGGTGGAATTAGCTAACGTTTCAGTTGTCCTTACTAAGCTAACCAATTCCTGATTATTTTCGGATGCTCAGAAAGCATCACTGGAAGCGGTGCGACCCTGCGGAATTTTAATCCGCAAAGGAACGCGCACCAAGACAGGTCTGGACTCCTTATAGCACGCCCGACAAATTCCCATTTGCCAGCTCTGGCAGCAAAGAGTGGTGGGAGCGACACACACAACACGAAAACCGATATTGTTGTTACGATTATCGCGCGAATTATTGTTGCGGTACGCTGAACGGCAGTTATTAGGATTGTTGTTCCTTGACACTCTCACGGCTGAAAGCGCGTGAGATTCTTAAGAGATAAGAATCCTTAAAGGGTTAGCCAAAAACCCGCTACTCTCTCGCCCATTTCTGGGTCTGAGCCTACTTTTAAATTTAGCAAAATCAGCGAGAATCCTACGATTGTAATCTCTGATTCAATCGCTAGATGAATCGCGGTCTTTTTTGTGCTATAATTATTGAAGCAAACTAAGTTCACTCTAAATGCTCCGAGTAGTCAAAGTAAGACTATATCCCAATAGTCAGCAGCAACAAGCCTTAAGCCAGTCTTTCGGAAATTGTCGTTGGCTGTGGAATTATTGTCTTAATTTGATCAATCAAACTTATATAGATACAGGATTTGGCTTGTCGGGATACGAAGTTAAAAAAAGAATACCACAACTGAAAAAAGAGTATCAGTGGTTAAAGTTAACTTATTCTCAATGTTTGCAGCAAGTTTGCTTAAATCTTGGTGTTGCTTTTAACAACTTCTTTGAAAGGAGAAACAAATATCCTCGTTTTAAGTCAAAGCACGGCCAACAATCTCTACAATATCCTCAAAACGTTAAAAGGGTAAAAAATTGTTTGAGATTGCCGATGATTGGGGAGGTTAAAGCAGTATTTCATCGAGAAATAGAAGGAAAAATTAAGACGGTAACTGTATCTAAGAATAAATCTGGTCAATACTTTGCCGCTATTTTATTTGAGGATAGCAAAGATAAGCCAACAACAAAGACTGAGGGGAAAGCAATAGGTATAGACCTAGGGATTAATCATTTGGCTATAACCAGTGATGGCAGCAAATTTGATCATCCTAGGTGGCTAGCCAAACACGAACGAAATTTAAAGATTAAACAACAAAAATTATCGAGAAAAGAACCAGGCTCTAATAACAGAAATAAAGCCAGAAAAACTGTAGCCAAAGTACATAACAAAATCCGATTATGTCGCTCTGATTTTCATCACAAACTATCGCGCAGGATAGTTAACGAAAACCAAGTTATTGTTGTGGAAAATCTAGCCGTGTCAAACATGGTTAAAAACCCCAAACTATCCCAAGCTATAAGTCAGGTTGGCTGGGGACACTTTTGTACCAGGCTTAAATATAAGGCAGAACTTGAAGGAAAAGTATATCAAGAAGTAGATAGATTTTTCCCGAGTTCTAAAACTTGTAATGTTTGCCTTAACCAAGTAGATAGTTTGCCTCTTGAAATAAGATTTTGGGACTGTTCTAGCTGTGGCACCAAACGTATCGATCGAGATGTTAATGCAGCGAAAAACATCCGAGATGAAGGACTGCGAATACTTAAGACCTCTGGGACGGGGGATAAAGCCTATCGCCAAACTGTAAGACGGAGTAGAGGAGGACGTAAGAAATCCACTATTCCGCTTGTTTCTGGGTAGGAAGCCCACGCTGTAACTGTAAGGTCAGCGTGCGGTAGTTCACGGAGTATCCTTGGCAGGGAGTCACAAAGTTTTGGCTTTGTGGCTTTTTAAGGTTCATATTTGACCCGTACTAAACAAACGACCGATAACTTCTTCGATAGGAGGGTCATTGACGCTTAAATCTCTAATAGGTAACTGAGCCAAAATGCGAGAAATAGTTGCAGTTAAATTTTCCCTAGGGACAAAAAATTTGACCTCTTGTCCTTCTATAGACTCTATATCTCCATACTCTCTTAAAACTGCTTCTGATAGAGGTTGAGCCAATTCTACTTTGACTTCTCGACAAGGAGCAAAACGTTCTAGTAAGCCATGGAGACTACCATCATATATAAGACGACCTTGATGAATTAGTAAAACGCGATCGCATAATGCGGTAATATCAGTCATGTAGTGACTGGTTAACAAAATAGTTGCTTGATACTGTTGATTGTAATCTTTCAAGAATTCTCTAACAGCAACTTGAGCATTAACATCTAGACCCAGAGTCGGCTCATCCAAAAATAATACTTGGGGATGATGTAATAGTGCAGCTAACAATTCTGCTTTCATTCTTTCCCCTAAAGAAAGTTTTCGTACTGGTTGAGTGAGTTTATCTTCTAAAGACAACATAGAACTTAACCGTTCTAGACGTTGGTGAAATATTTGGTCAGATAGTTCATAAACCGCAGCATTAATCCTTAAGGAGTCGAGAGCAGGTAAATCCCAGAGTAATTGCTGTTTTTGTCCCATCACTAAACTAGTTTTCTGCAAAAACTGTGGCTGACGACGAAAAGGAGTATAACCGGCTACCCTTACTTTCCCTTCAGAAGGATGAATTAACCCTGTTAACATTTTCAGAGTTGTGGTTTTCCCTGCGCCATTTGCCCCCAAAAAACCCACTACTTCCCCAGGTTCAATATAGAATGTTACATTCTGTACCGCTTTTACTTGACGATAAGTACGGCGAAAAAAGTGATTTAAAGTACCTTTAAGACCAGGCTGTTTAACAGCAACAGGGTAAATTTTGCTTAAGTTTTCAACAGCAATGATAGACACTATGACTTTCCTAAGTTTGATTATGATGATAAAAAAAGAGTTAGAGACTTTATAATAGTTAAGGTCTGATCATAAAATCAAAAGTAAATAGGGCTTGCTGAAAAAGTCATAATTCTATTAAAAACATACACTTGAAAGCTGAACGGGATGGGTATTCCCACTCGCCCTATAAATCTTTATATTATGATTATCTTAAAAACTGTATTGATTTTAAATATCAAATTTTAGCCGAGTTAAAAGCAATTGAAAATCCTAAAGATATTGCTCATTTAGTCAAATATTACCCTATTTTTCTTTTGGGAATGTTCTAAATCTAAGTTAGAAACAATTAGGGAAAATTGATAACTGCTTGGGAACAGAAGTCAATACTTTTGGTTCAGATATATCTGCTACTCGCAATTGATTAAGTACATTAATTTCTGGGGTGTATATTTGATTTGATTTCACAGGCAAGCGATCGCTGATATATTGCACTTGATAGTTACTATAGCTTAGTTCATGAAAAATTTGAACTCTTGGGTCATAACTCACTTGAGGACAGTTTTGGGAAAGAGAATTTTCAACTATGAGGGTGTTGCCGTTTCTTTGTATTTTTAAAATAGCTTCTGTGGTTTTAATTTCCACAATATAGGAAATATTGCCATTGTCTGCTTGGTAGGTATTGAGTTGCTCAGTAGCATAAGCAGGGATAAAAATTGATTCTACACTGTTATTTTTGGCTGTTCCAGCATAGAAGTACTGATCCCCTTTTTGACAAAGATTGACGTAAAAATTAGCAGTCTCAAAAGTCCTAATTTTTTGATAAGCTTCTCCAAGATGTTTGCAGTCGTGCCATGATTGATCAACGATGAAGAGGTAGTCGGTACTAGAAGTATCGGCGAGAGTCGGAAATGGGGAAATTGTAGCTGCGCTCGCTAATAAACTTGACCAGAATCTGTTATTCATGATTACTCCTCACCATGCGAGTAGGTAGTTTTCACAGTGACTAACTATGAGATATAGAGTTCCCTTTGATTAAAATATGTAAACTAAGTCTATCTAAAATTGCAAGTTACAGTTATAAAATCGTCCACTGTAAAGTTGAATAACTATTGTTGCCCACTTCCAGAAAACGTTAGGATCAATCCATAATAAATACAATAGTAGATAGCCAATAAGAATAAGATTATGGGAGAAGCAAAACGCCGTAAATCTATCTTAGGAGAGAAATATGGTCAAGAATCTCGGATTCTACCTGGAATACCCATTACCAAATCTCAGGCGGAGCAGTTTGTTAAATTGACAAGTAGGGGTGCTTGGATTGGAATTGGTATTATGATTACTGCTTGGTTGACAGTAAGGTTTATCGGCCCTGCTTTTGGATGGTGGGAAGTTTATTAATTCAACTAATAACGATATATAGAGAACAACATTAGATCAGAAAACTGGGAGAAATAACGAATGAGTGAAAACAATCCCTATGAGATACTTGGAGTTACGGAAAATGCTTCTTTTGAAGAAATACAAGCTGCTAAACAGCGTATCTCCAAGCAATATAGTGAAGATAACAAGATGGTAGAAAGGGTCGAAACTGCCTATGATTCTATTATTATGGAGCGTCTGCGGTTGCGACAAGAAGGAAAAATTAAAGTCCCTGAAAGAATCAGATTTCCTGAACGTAGTGTAGAACTTCCTGCGCCGAAAACTCCTATTCTTCGGCAAAACACGACCAATTGGTGGCAGCAGTTGGTAGATAATCCCTCTCAGAGAGAAATCCTGATTCCCACAGGAGTATTCTTAAGTTTAGCGATTATTACAGTGATTTCTCTCAACAACAATAATTATTCGTCATTATCTTTGCTCATGGGTTTGGGCTTTATGAGTAGTCTTTACTTTCTCAATCGCAAAGAAAAGCGTTTTGGTCGTTCACTATTGATCAGCCTAGTGGCTTTACTGGGTGGGGTTGGTTTGGGAGCAGCGATCGCGGGAACGTTAAAAGGTAGTGGTGTCTTTATCTCCACTGAACAAGTTGGTTCTGCGGTAACTTTTACCTTATTCTGGTTCGCTAGTTGTTTTCTGCGTTGAGCAATACCCAATTAGGAGACGTTCAAAAATAACTTCATACTTTAGCTCTGTGTAAGCCTTTCAGGCTTTTACCATGCTGCTGAAGTTAATTCTGCATGCGCCCTTAATTATAACCGTGTATAGGGGATCAAAGAAGTAATTTTAACCACAGCTTGTTGCAGATTATCGGTAATAAAATCAGGTTCGTAGCACTCTAATTGGTTGCGATCGCGAATTCCTGATAATACGCCAACCATTTTGATCTTATGAGTTTTTGCTGCTACGATATCCGCCTCAGTATCCCCTACCATCCATACATCAGTAGCAGTAGGTAACTCTTTTAAAGCTCTAGCCATTAATAGAGGTTTATCCTTAACATCAGCAGTTTTCACATAATCATTAGGCAGACAGTAGCGACGCTCAGGAGGAAAAAATCTTGCTAAATCGTACTTATCAAAAGCTGCATTGAGTTCCTTTTGTTTGCGCATGGTCATCACCACTAAATCAATACCCAATTTTTGCACCTCTTCTAAAGCTGCAATCGCACCAGAAATAACAGTGTCATGAACTAAATAAGGCAAACTATGAACAGTATCCTTGCGTAAACGGGCAAAATCTTCTGCTTGAGTGGCATTTAGTCCCGAAAGTAAGCCAATTTTTCTTTCTGGTACACGGGAACGTTTGAGTTGCCAAAATTCGGCTTTTGATAAGGGACTTATTTTTTGGTTAGGATGTTTGATTTGTTCTAGACAATACTGATAAACATAATAATAGCGAGGGGAAACATCCATTATGGGGCCGTCAAAGTCTGTGATCAGTCGCAGCATTCTCTAGTCTTTATTAAGCTTTGTTACAAATTAATATTAAACCATTAAACATTAAAGATTGTCTCAGTATTTTGATGAACGTGAGTTCGGAGTGGTTCCCTTACTGCCTTCGCGAGGGTAATTCAGAGTTGAGGTTGCACCAATTCCTAAGAAAATCCCCCGCTCCACCTACCACTGTTCCACCTAACACCTATCACAACCAAGAATTATGACTTTTTCAGCAAGCCCTAGTTAGTATTGCGCTCAACTAAAACAATTTTCCATTGTCCTAATTGGCTAGCTTGAAAGGCGATCTTACTGCCGTCGCCACTAATAGTAGGATGACTGACAGAGCCTTTGATATCTGAAGTAATTAATTCTGCTCGTTGTCTTTGTCGATCATAGACAAATATATCGCTTTTTCCTCTTTCGGTAGAAACATAAGCAATGTAACGTCCATCTTGGCTGATGGATGGTTGATCTTGGCTAGAATTATTGCGATTGAGATTGGGAAGAGGTACTAATTGACGTTGGAAAAAATCATAGAGGAAGATATCTCTGTGACCACGGCGATCAGAAGCAAAAACTAAGTAGTTACCATCTCCACTGTAGTTGGGATATTCTTCAGTAAAATTGCTGTTAATACCACCTGGTAAAAGTTGTACTGTTTTAGCACAGCCTCCAATTATATTAAAAATCAGCAAATTTAAGAGTGTAAGACGAATAATTAGGATTGTCTTCATTAATTCCTCATAAAAGCTCTCTTTATGTCAAGTTATTTCCTAGGAATTACCATTTTGTAATGTAGAATAAAACGTAAATTTATCAATATGCGACTTTATACTTAAATTTTATAAAGATTTTATAAAGTCGTCTGCTCTCTAAGGCTCTGAGATTACTGATGAATCTTACTGTTTCTCGTCTTCCCTTTACTTGGTTTCTTTTGGCTAGCGATCTTACAGGACTACTTCTCTAAGAAGGTTTTGAATCAGCCGTTGTAGTAACTAAAAACTCTAGACTTGACGCATACGCATGACCTTAAGGTATGCAACAGCAGCTTCCTCAGCGCATTCAGAGCGGGTAACTGTCGCCGAACGTAGCGAACGATAAATTAATGAAGTCTAGCGCCTCAAACAGTTCTCCTCGCGCAATTTTGCCCGTTCCGTAGTGAATCCATATCCAGAATCGATCCTCGATCCACTGCTCATCTGGTAAGGGGTAAGCTTATCTTCATTCAAATTGCATGGGTTTTGGCAGCAGGGGAGCAGGGGAGCTTCAGGTGCAGGGGAGCAAGGTTGATGCTTTCTGAACAAATTGTAAATTATGCAAATTAAATGCGTATTAGCTTACTACTAAGCTTGGTTGCATTTAGTTTGACTATTGGTGAGGGTAAGGCAGGAGGCAGAAGCTTTTTCACATTCTTTTTTGAAGATTAAATATCCAAGTTAAATGCGTCTAAGCTTACCAATCTTTTATTCAGTTCTTAATTCTATTTCCCTAGGTATGTCGCCCCCGCAAATCGGGTATTTGTCCTTGGTCGAGCATCTAGGTTGGGTAGTTCCCAATCCTGGGTCAATTCAGGTTCATACCTTGCGCCCAAAAAATATTATACGACAACCGAAAGCTTTGTTAGATGAAGATTTGGTATCAAAACTGTAAACCTATGACTGACGACTTATCGTGTTCGCTCTCATCCCCCGATTTATCGGGGGACTTCCCGCTCACGAAGTTAACAATTACTGGTTACTGATTACTGATTACCAAGCAGGATCATCGTAAAGATTGACGGTTAGCTCTGATTTTCCACTAGGAACAGTAGGAACAGAACTAATACAAGCACAAATAGCAGTACCATCACCCAATTCTACTTCACAGGCGTGACAAGAACCCATGAGACACCCAGTAGGAATCAACACTCCTGCTTTTGCTGCTACTTCTAAGAGTGGTTCTCCGGGCTGCGCTTCTGTGACGACATCGTCTGGTAAAAACCGAACTTTAACATTTATCATTTAACATTTACCATTTATCATTTTCTTTCTCTAATAGGTGAAGTACACAAAATTATGCACTCTAGACGCGAAGCGCGAGTACGGTCGGTTTCTCTAAACTTATTTTAACCAAGGTGTACTCCACATAATTTAATAATCGCTATATGGCTAATAGTAATTATTGGAAATAATAGATTTGAGATTGAGATGGCTTTCTATCAAGTCCGCTAAAGAATTTAAGGTTACTTCTCTTTGTTCTCGATAATTAGAAATTCCCGTCGCCAGAGAAGACATCCCCCTTTGTTTCCGTAAATGATTTAACCAAGAACGCCGCCAAGGGCCATTATCAAAAAGACCATGAAGATAACAACCCCAAATCGACTTACTCTCATCTACTAGACCCAAATTAGGATCGTCAAAAATAGGTTGATATTTATGTTCTATTTCTTTGGCTCTTTGAGGAATACGAGTGCGTCCTTGATGGATTTCGTAGCCGTCAACGGGTAACCCCGCTTGAGGATAATTAGAAAATACTTGTCTCTGGCGAGCAATTTTGTTATCCGAAAGTATTGTAATAACTGGCAATAATCCTAATCCCCGATACTCTCCTGGTTCACCTTCATAACCTTCTGGGTCAATAATGCGTTGACCTAGCATTTGAAAACCACCGCAGATCCCAATTACAGTTCCTCCTGCTGCTGCATAATCCTGCAATTGTTTTGCCATACCACTTTTTTCCATTGCCATCAGATCGGAAATAGTGGTTTTAGACCCAGGAATAATTACGGCATCAGGATGTCCTAGAGAGTCTTTGAGGGAAAGATAGGTAACTCCTACGGTAGATTCTGCTTCTAGAGGGTCAAAATCGGTAAAGTTAGAGATTCGCGGCAGACGAATAACACTGATGTTTAAATCAGGATTTGTTGGAGTTGCTTTGCGATCTAACAAATCGAGAGAATCTTCTGCGGGTAAAGTATTATCCATCCAAGGAATAACGCCCAAAACAGGAATTCCTGTATGCTTCTCTAGCCATTCAATCCCTGATGTCAATAACTCTTTGTGTCCGCGAAATTTATTGATCACGATGCCTTTTATTAGCGATCGCTCATTAGGTTCTAATAGTTCTAAAGTTCCCACTATATGAGCAAAAGCACCACCCCGTTCAATATCTGTTACTAATATAGTTGTAGCATTGAGATGCTTGGCAATACGCATATTAGTCAAATCTCGATGCTTGAGATTGATTTCCGCAGGACTTCCTGCTCCTTCACAGATAATCAGGTCAAATTCCAACGATAGGCGATAGAGGGAGTCTTGGATCACTTCCCAACCCAAGTCAAAATAATTTTCGTAATACTCTATAGCTGATACTGTTCCAACAGGTTTACCCTTCATAATGACTTGAGAAGTCATATTGCCCTGTGGTTTAAGCAAAATTGGGTTCATTTCCACCCTTGGAATTATTCCTGCTGCCCAAGCCTGTACCGCTTGGGCATAGCCAATTTCCCCCCCAGTAGCTGTAACATAGGCGTTTAAAGCCATGTTTTGTCCCTTAAAGGGTGCTACGCGCCAGCCGTGTCTAGCTAAAGTTCGACACAAAGCAGCGGTCAGGAACGATTTTCCTGCATGGGAGGTTGTCCCCACCACCATAATCGCTTTCATTAGTTAATTAGTCCTTTGCTGGAATATATCCACCTTTATAACAATTACATATAGCTATGTTAAAGTGACCATTGTAACCAACGATTTAGCCAGTTGGAAATGCGGTCTTGCCAAGAAGGGTTAGGAAAATCACCTTGAGGTTGCCATTTTTCAACAATTTGTCTGCCTAGAGGGGTGAGACGAAAACTATCAGTAAGTCCTTGTCCATCTACTTCTCTTCGTAAAATACCCACTTTAATCAACCAAATTAAATAGGATTCTGCGGAATTTTCAGGTATCGCTTTCTTAGTGTAATTTTTCTCTATTCCTGTGGTTTCTGCGATATTTTGGAGGGGAATACTCTGATCGCCCATTGCCGTAAATAAATTTAGCTTAAAGGGAGAACAAAACAAAGCTCTGGCTGCCCTATGAATAGTATTTTGGGGATAATTAATGGATTTAGTAAATACTTTAGAAGTCATTGGCTAAAATTAAGAATGTCAATACGGTGATTCTGTAAGCTGAGGGAGCCTCGGCACATCTCGCCGTCAATTCCAGAAAACTTGATGCAAGCAACTTCATCTTCCGATATAAATCTTATTATGGCAGGTTTTCAAGCTCTCTCTGATCCTCTAAGAATTGGAATTATTGATTCTCTGCAACAACAGGAGTTATGTGTCTGCGATTTATGCGATCGCCTTCAAGTTAATCAGTCTAAACTTTCGTTTCATCTCAAAACCCTAAAAGAAGCTGGTTTAATTACTCCCCGTCAATCGGGGCGTTGGATTTACTACAGTTTGAATTTACGTCAATTTGTCTTGCTAGAGCAGTATTTAGCCAAGATTCGCTCCAATACAAAGATCGTTTTGCGTCAAGCCTGTGAGTAAGCTCACCTCTGCCTGAAGTCAGAGGCTTTCGCCACGCTTCAATACTTTGGTGTTGTGGTAGCCCTGAGCTTAATACCCCTTCGCAATTAACTGTGGGACTGATATTAATCTCGAACCTCTAAGGCGTGCTTACTTACTTACTTTCTGATCTACTTTGGTTCAAGTTATGCACAAAACAAAATTAGAACTTTTTCAACCAAATTTCATTGTCAGGACTCCCCTGTCCCAGGATGGTTTTATCTCCCACCCACGCCCCACAAAGTCTGTTATTTCTAGACTTCTAGCTAGTTTGCGTATCTACTCGCAAGATACTAGCCTACTGGATAGCCGTTTACTTCAGCTTAAAAAGTGCCTTTCCTTAATTCAGCTTAAAGCAATTATACAATGGCTGAACCCTTTGCTATATAAAAATTTTGTATCTTTTCTGTACAGTTATCTATTAGCAAAACTCAAGGGTGTTGAAGAGGGGCTGTCATCTGAGGTCTCCTCAGATGTTTATACGCCCCGTCCCATCGTTGACTTCAAACTTAAATGCAGATCGTGCATGAAACCTATGCTGTAAATTTACAACCTGCAATTTTTTGTAACTAAATATACAAAATATATTGATTTTCACTAATTAAATAAAAGTACATGATAAGTAAACTTTCTTTAGTTTAACAACTGCTATCTTGAGAAAGAAAATTGGAAAGAAACAACAAAGGTCTTGTTTGTGGCAACAATAGACTTCTTGCAAAAGTCAGGGGAAAGTCAGGGGAAAGGAGAAAGGGGAAAAAAACGTAAAAATAACCTTTTCCCTCGTGCAAGGGGACTTATACAAGAGTTGTAATAACCATCGCTGGGAAAATGCAAAGGGTTAAGTAGAAAAATTAACAGTAATTATTAAGTTATTAACAGTTAATAGTATATGGGGAGAATTACAGATGGTGAATACCGCGAAACCAGCTAAATTAAACAAGTTTGAGAAATTTAAAGCCGACAAAGATGGCTTGGCTGTTCAAGATGAAATCGAAAAATTTGCTCAACAAGGTTGGGAAGCCATAGACAAAACCGACTTAGAACATAGGTTGAAATGGTTAGGGATATTTTATCGTCCTGTAACCCCAGGAAAATTTATGCTCAGAATGCGAACCCCTAGTGGTATCGTCACCAGTGAACAGATGCAAGTTTATGGTTCAATCGTACAGAAGTATGGAGAAGATGGTAGCGCCGATATTACCACTAGACAAAATATCCAGTTACGGGGAGTGCGTCTCGAAGATATCCCTGATATTTTCCGTCAATTTGAAGTAGTGGGATTAACTTCTGTTCAGTCGGGAATGGATAATGTTCGCAACATAACAGGTTCTCCCATGGCGGGAATTGATGGGGATGAAATTATTGACACTCGTGAATTAGTCCAGAAAGTCCAAGACATGATTACCAATGAAGGAAAAGGTAATTATGACTTTACCAATTTGCCCCGTAAGTTTAATATTGCGATCGAAGGAGGTCGAGACAACTCAGTTCATGCAGAAATAAACGATATTGCCTTTGTTCCAGCTTATAAAGAGGGTGTATTAGGGTTTAATGTGGTAGTTGGAGGCTTTTTCTCTGCTAAACGAGCTGAAGCTGCTATTCCTCTTAATGCTTGGGTACATCCCAATGAAGATGTAGTAGAAATATCTAGAGCCATCTTAACAGTATTTCGCGATCGCGGTTCGAGAGCCAATCGCCAAAAATCTCGTTTGATGTGGTTAATTGATGAACTAGGATTAGAACAATTCCGTTCTCTCGTCGAAGCAGAATTTGGTAGCCCTCTGCTTCCTGCTGCGGAAAAAGACGAACTAGACTGGGAAAAACGAGATCATTTGGGAGTATTTAAACAAAAACAACCAGGATTAAATTATGTGGGAATGCACGTTCCCGCAGGGAGACTTTCTGCTCAAGATATGTTTGATATCGCGAGAATAGCGGAAGTTTATGGTAATGGAGAAATCCGTTTAACTGTTGAGCAAAATGTCATTATTCCCCATATTCCTGATGCCAATCTTGACCCGTTTTTAGCAGAACCTTTACTGCAAAAATTTGTCCTTGAACCTAAACCTCTAGAAAGGTCTTTAGTATCCTGTACAGGGTCACAATTCTGCAATTTTGCTTTAGTAGAAACTAAAAATCAGGGTTTAAAATTAGCCAGAGAATTAGATGCAGAATTAAACATACCAAACAAAGTCAGAATTCATTGGACTGGTTGTCCCAACTCTTGTGGTCAACCCCAAGTAGCAGATATTGGTTTTATGGGAACAAAGGTTCGTAAAGATGGGAAAAGCGTGGAAGGGGTAAATTTGTTTATGGGGGGAAAAGTTGGGAAAGAAGCTAAGTTAGGAGATGTTGTTCAGAAAGGAATTGCTTGTGAAGACCTTAAACCCTTACTCAAAGAACTTTTAATCAAAGAATTTGGTGCAACCCCAAAGTAGTTAAGTAGCAAGTAGCAACGGTGCGCGTTCCCTTGCGTCTTGCGCCGACGCGGGAGACCTGACGGTAGTCGCTCCGCGGACGCACCGCAAGTAGCAAGTAGCAAGTTAGGAATTTTGATGGTGAAGGACGCGCTTTGTACCCTTTGCTTGTCCAACAGCGTGGTTGCAGATGACGAACGGGACGTACAGGGTTTCGAGGAAACCTCACTCTGCCCCACACTCAATCACAATGTTGATGAAAAGGTTACTTATTGCAAGATATCTAAGTAAATAACCCAAGTTGCTAGTTACAACTCTAAAGTTGATCAAAGGTATCAAGATCAGTGTTTCTACGGAAAAAAATCAGTAAGATACATCAAAAATCAGTAATTTTTTGGTAGAAAATTTTCTGAGATAATAATATTTTTATAACTAGCAACTTGAGTTAAATAGGTAAAATTAAATAGAAAATGGTGAGAGAGGTAATGGGTAATGGTTAATAGGTAATAGTGTTTTCTAGTTTTTTATGCCTACCTACTTATTAATTCCTCACAAAAATTTAGAAGTTAAACTTAAGATGTTTGAAGGATTAGAAGCTTATATGGTTTCTGCTCCTTTTTTTTTGCTTCTGACAATGATTTTGACAATGATGTTGATTAATACCATTTCTCTTTTTAGATACTTAGGACTGATCGTGTATCAATTAAGACAAAGATTCTAGTTTTAATCTAGCAAAAAACATTGGTTGACAATGAACAAAATAGCTTAAATGCAACAAAAGTATTCTAATTATGCAAAAAAATCATTACATGACTTGAATCGGGAATTTTTTGTA